>CAJVYT010000617.1 GCA_913009765.1 uncultured candidate division Zixibacteria bacterium | reverse complement strand
CACTGTCTTTATGGACAGGAATTTTTATCTTCCTTTGGCTTATCACAGTCATACGTACACCAACGAGAATCAGGATCTTTCCAATTTGGAATGCCATCACCATCGTCATCATCCAAGAAATTTGAAACCCCATCACTATCGTCATCCTGTTCTGAAGACATATCAAAGTTATCTTGTAACTATTCAGAGAAAAAAGTTTGAATTTTACTTGACAGGGTTTTTGGGTTGTTTTTTTGGTTTTTATTGTTTGTGACAAGTTGGTTGTATTGGTTTGGTGATGGGGCGTACTGGCTCTCCAGGCCGTTTGTTTTTGCACAATAAGCTATGGTGCTTGGAATTATTTCAAGTGCTTTAGCGGCAACTACAACGCATAAAATCTGGATAAAAAAACATATGATATAATAGTTGTGAATTATTATTCGAAGCTATTTATTCAGGTGATATCCAGTGACAATAAACAATGTTGACATTGATGCAACGCTCAATAAAGTAAAATTATTGCTCAAAGAAGAGAAAGATTTATCGCCAGCCGTCAGGTCAATGATTGAATTACTGGCTTTGGTCATAACATTACTTGTTGGCCGTTTAAACCTAAACAGTAGTAATAGTAGCAAACCGCCATCAAGTGACCCAAATCGTAAAAAAGAACGCAAGACGAATGGTGGTAAAAAAGCAGGCGGTCAAAAAGGCCGTGTAGGTGTAACGCTTCAAAGAGTTGATGACCCGGATGAAATTGAAGACATCAAGCTTGACCGGAGAAAACTTCCGCCGGAAAGATATAAAGAAATGGGATATGAATCGCGGCAGGTATTTGATATTGATATCTCACGAGTTGTAACAGAGTATAGAGCACAAATCCTTGAAGACAGTAAAGGGAATCGATTTGTAGCGCCATTTCCAAAGGAAGTTACAAAGGCAGTACAGTATGGCAAGAGTGTGAAAGCTCACTCGGTTTATATGTCACAGTTTCAACTAATTCCTTATAAAAGAATAGAAGATTATTTTAAAGAGCAACTGCAAATTCCTGTCAGTAGTGGTTCGATTTATAATTTCAATCGAGAAGCTTATGATTTATTGGAGACATTTGAAGAGAAGGTCAAATCGAAACTGACAGAGTCAGCGTTAATGCATGTAGATGAAACCGGTATTAATATTGGTGGTGATAGGTACTGGTTGCATTGTACGTCAAATGACTTATGGACATATTTTTTTCCTCATGAAAGAAGAGGTTCAATTGCGACAGAAGCCATTGGCATATTACCTGATTTTACAGGAATTCTCTGTCATGACCATTGGAAACCATACTATACCTATGAGTGTGCTCACTCATTATGTAATGCACATCACTTAAGAGAATTAACAAGAGTGTGGGAGCAGGATAACCAGAAATGGGCCAAGCGTATGAAAACTTTGCTTGAGAAGATGAATCAGGCAGTGAATGACGCTGGTGGGCAGCTAGGGAGTGCTGAGTCAAAAAAATACCGACACAAGTATAAGGCGATATTAAAAAATGGAGAAGCTGAATGTCCGCTTCCTGATGAAGCACAACGAAAAGGGAAAAGAGGGCGCATGAAAAGATCGAAAGCGAGAAATCTTTTGGAACGATTAAGAGATTTTGAGAATGATGTACTCAGGTTTCTAGAGGACAGAATAGTTCCCTTTACAAATAATTTAGGCGAGAATGATATCAGGATGACAAAAGTTCAACAAAAAATATCTGGTTGTTTTCGCTCTGTGGATGGAGCTAAAATATTTTGCCGTGTGCGAGGTTATTTGTCGACTTGTCGAAAGCAAGGTGTGAACACAAGCATAGCTTTAGATTTGCTATTAGATCGGAAGAGCACACGTCTGAACTCCAGTCACACTGATATATCTCGTATGCCGTCTTCTGCTTGAAAAAAAAAAAAATAAATAAAATAAAAAAAAAAAAAAACACCACCTCCCCCCCCCCCCCACCCCCCTTACAATTCACACCCTCCGACTACACCCACTCCCTCATC
>CAJVYT010000616.1 GCA_913009765.1 uncultured candidate division Zixibacteria bacterium | reverse complement strand
CATTCTTCCAATGACCGATCGCATAATGCGCGATACCTTCTGGGTCGGTGTCTATCCGGGAATGACAGACGAAATGCTTGATTTTATTTGCTCTCAAGTTGAGAAATTTACGAAGAAATCATAATGGGTCCTGACTCTCCACTACATATACATTTTCTTGGAACAAATGGATGGTATGATACCGTTACAGGAAATACCATATCTATTCTTATCGAGACAAGCAGTCATTTTATCATCCTTGATGCCGGTAATGGCCTTTATAAAATTGATCAATACATCAAAACCGAAAAGCCGATCTATCTCTTTCTAAGTCATTTTCATCTTGACCATATTGAAGGATTGCATATTTTAAATAAATTCAAATTTCCTCAGGGATTAACCATCGTCGGGCAAACAGGGGCAAGTGATATTCTGAATAGAATAATTGACAAACCATATACAGTACCTTTTTCAGAGTTGCCATTTCGGGTTGATATTCAAGAGATTGCGGAAGGACATCATTCATTTCCGTTTTCTGTACAATGCCGTTATTTGGTACATTCATCTCCCACATTAGGTTTCAGGTTCAACTTGGATGGCAGGGTGGTTAGCTATTGCCCTGATACCGGATACTGCAAAAATGCGGTTAAATTGGCGGCAAATGCCGACATACTGATCGCTGAATGCGCCCTGAAGATTGGCGAAAAATCCGCTGCCTGGCCTCACCTCAATCCAGAGACAGCAGCCAGGCTTGCCAGGGAGGCGCAGGTTAAACAGTTGGCCCTGGTTCACTTTGATGCTGACCGCTACCGGACGCTTGCCGAACGTGACGAGGCTCAAAAGGCGGCTCAAAAGATTTTCCAACGGGTCATAGCCACCAGGGACGGCATGGAGCTTGAGATATAGTTCGAGAATGTTCAAAATCAAATAAACGGGACCGGTCATAACTTCGACCATTTTTACCAGGATACGGATAAAATACTTTTTTCTTTTTATAGAAAATTTCAGTGTGCTCTGTGAGTTCCGTGGTAGGATTTTTTGCAATGGTCTGACTAATGATTGAACCCAAATAGACGAAATAAGGAGTTCATAAATGAACGAAAATATCCCTGTTGTTATTCTTTGCGGAGGCCTGGGAACCGATAAAGAGACCTTTGAAAAAGGAATACAGCAATGAAAATGCGTGTAGCGGATTATCTTACAGACAAACTGTATAGCGCAGGTGGCGAGAATGTGTTCTTGATTACGGGTGGCATGATAATGCACCTTACGGACGCACTGCGCCAGCACAACCGGCAAACCTATACCTGCTGCCACCACGAACAGGCCGCTGTAATGGCGGCTGATGCCTATGGGCGGTTGACCGGAAAACTGGGAGTGGCCTATGTGACAGCGGGCCCTGGCGCATTGAACACCTTGACCGGTGTTGTTGGTGCATATGTAGATACCTCGCCGGTTATTATCGTCGCCGGCCAGTCCAAAGTTTCACAGGCCAAAATAACCGGGCCGCGCCAGTTTGCACTCCAGGGGTTTAATACTTTCCCTCTTTTCAAACAGGTGACAAAATACGCCGTCATGTTGGACGATGTGGCCACGGCAAAGTATGAAATCGAGAAATGCATTCACATCGCAAAAGCCCATCGTGTCGGACCCGTATGGATTGAAGCGCCGATCGACATTCAGGGAGCATGGTTCGACCCGGATGAATATGAGGGCTATATCCCAGACCCTGATGAATCAACTACTCTCATCCCCTCGAAGGAATTGGTGGCCGAGGTTGCGGATTGTCTGCGTAAAAGCAGGCGACCTTGTATATTAGCCGGGGCCGGTGTGCGCTTGTCTGGCGCGGTCGAAATACTGCATCGTTTTGTGGAAAAGGCTAACATCCCCGTAATCACTTCGCGTTTGGGCATAGACCTGATGGGGTATGAACACCCCCTGTTTGTGGGCCATCCAGATCGGAAGAGCACACGTCTGAACTCCAGTCACACTGATATATCTCGTATGCCGTCTTCTGCTTGAAAAAAAAAAA
>CAJVYT010000615.1 GCA_913009765.1 uncultured candidate division Zixibacteria bacterium | reverse complement strand
GGTGTAGGATGCGTGAACGAGGGCGGGATGGGGCAGAGAATGGAGCAGACTAGATGGGCAGCGAGCAACTATGAGTGGCGCACGGTAAGAACTGAATAGACGATTTGTTTTTGTTTTTGTTTTCTTTTTTCTTGTTTTTTTTTTTAATGATACGGCGACCACCGAGATCTACACTCTTTCCCTACACGACGCTCTTCCGATCTAAGGATAACACAAAAAATCCGCATACTATAAAACTTTCGCCAAAAATTCTTCAGCCCGTTTTGTTTTTGGAGAAATAAAGAAATCTTGCGGATTATTCTCCTCAACAATCTTCCCTTCATCTAAAAATATTATACGATCGGCAACTTCTTTTGCAAAACCTATTTCATGAGTTACCACAAGCATAGTCATACCCTCTGCAGCCAACTGTTTCATAACATCAAGCACTTCGCCTATCATTTCAGGATCTAAAGCAGATGTGACTTCATCAAATAGCATTATTTTAGGATTCATAGCCAAGGCACGAGAAATAGCAACCCTCTGTTTCTGTCCGCCGGACAACTGCCCCGGGAAAACATCTAATTTGTCACCCATACCTACTTTATCGAGTAACTCTCTTGAAATTTTATGAGCTTCTTCTAAAGACCGTTTTCTGACAATTTTTTGAGCGATACTTACATTATCAAGAACAGACAGATGCGGAAAAAGATTAAAATGCTGAAAAACCATACCTACTTCCAAACGTATATCATGAATTTGATGATGGTCTGTATCAATTAATAACCCATCAATATTTATTTCACCGGACTGAATTTTTTCAAGTGCATTTAGACATCGCAGAAGAGTCGATTTGCCTGAACCGGATGGACCCAATATGACTACAACCTCACCGGCATCCACAGAAAGAGAGATATCCTTGAGTGCCTGCACATTACCAAAACGACAGGTGATATTTTTTATATCAATTATCATCTTTTCTCACTCCATACCCATGAACGGCAATTTTCTTTTCTATAATATTAACAACATGTGACAGTGTAATTGTCATAGCTAAATAAATAAGTCCAACAACAAGCCATGTTTGAAAATCCAAGAAATTCTGATTGGCATACTCTTTCCCTGCTTGGGTAATTTCTCTCAGCCCAATAATCATAACCAGTGACGAATCTTTCAGACAGGCGATAAATTCATTGGCTGCCGGTGGAACAACTATACGAAATGACTGCGGAAGGATAATATGCCGCATTGTTTGCCATTTGGTCATCCCAAGAGACATCGCTGCTTCATGTTGTCCGTAATCAATTGCTAAAATACCGGAGCGAAGAATCTCCGCCATATATGCTCCATAACAAATACCGATAGCTAACACTCCTGCAACAAAACGGTCTAAATTTATAATTTTACCAAGTCCGAAATAAAAGAAAAAGATAAGAACTAATAATGGAACGCCTCGGAAAATATTTATATATGCCCCGGAAACTGTTTTCATAATTTTGTTTTGAGACAATTTCCCGAGTCCAAATATAAGCCCAAGAATAAGTGCAACAATATAGGCACAGACTGAGATAAGTATAGTCATATGCACTACCTGAATGAGATAGTAAAATATTTTTGAGAGTATTGAAAATTGTTCGGTTAACCATATCATGGAATTAAATGATAATATTTAGCGGGCTGCTTGTCACTTAAATTAATAAAATTTATTTTAAAATTTTATCCAATAAACCTTGTGCAGTGTTTTTGAGAACCGACGAAAAGTCTATATTATATTCCGGTTTATCAACCGTACCGCTAATTGGAAAGGATAATGTGAATTCATTGCTTATATCTTTTGTTATTTTTTTTTTAATGATACGGCGACCACCGAGATCTACACTCTTTCCCTACACGACGCTCTTCCGATCTCAGTGGTTGCTTTCGTTGCCACAGTGGAAAATTCAAAACAGCGACGGGTAAGACCATCCCCAACAACTGTGATCTCTGCCACCTTATTCTGGCCGAGAATAAACCGGCCATGGACATTTTCCGTATT
>CAJVYT010000614.1 GCA_913009765.1 uncultured candidate division Zixibacteria bacterium | reverse complement strand
TGATTGAATCCAATAATATCACCTCCCGGATGCCATACAGGACTGTCATATGGTGAAGAAGGTATCGGTTGCCAACCACCGATTAAGTCATAACAGTCTGTTTTATCCCGGCAACTTGACAGGAGAATAATACATACAAGTTTTATTAAAATAATAGATCTAAACTGCATCAGTTGAATTGTTTTTTTCGTTATGATTGTGTTATTTGCTTTGTTTCATAACATAAAATTTAATGTTTGTAAAAATAGAATTTTATGATTGCCCTGCATCAGGCTATGTCCGGTGTAGGGCATAATAAATGAAGTCACGCGGCTTGTGAATAGAAAAAAGTAAAATATACATAATTTAGATATTTAACAATTCAATACCGGGTTGCAGATTAAATGAAGCCTTTACAGGTTGAATAAGTTCAAAAACCCTGCCATTTCTTCAAAAAACCATATTTAAAAAAGCAAAATTGTACTTCTATTCTATACCTTAGTTCCTTGAGAAATGACTTCCTTGCACTTTTTGGCAATTATCTCGCCACAACAAACTTTCCGGAATACATATTGTTATGGATCATTACCCGCACAAAATACAGACCTTCTTTCCAGCCCGATGTATGGATTACGTATTTGTTATCTTTTAAATTTGTTGTTTTTTGAATGATTACCTGTTGCCGGTTAACTATTTCCAGGGACCATTCATCGCCTACGGTATATTTTTCGATATTCTCTGTCTTCAGTTCGAGGGTGGTTTCATCGGCAGTTGGATTAGGTGTAAAGCTCATGTAACCATATCCACAATTATAATCGGTACCCACGTAATCCGACAAAATTTGAACATTTGACCCGCAGCCTGAGCAGCAGGTTTGTGCTTTTACAAGAATGTTTCCCCCGGGATGTGAATTCGTATGTACAGAAATCATATTGTTGTAGGCATAATTCCTTGTTAAACTGGATGGCAGGATCCAGGTATAATTGAATGTTGTACAACTACTATTGTTGATAACAAAAATTTCATAGTTTTCATTCGGACACAACACCCAGGTACTACCATATTTATTGGCATGCTGACCTGATGAAAGCCATACATCCAAATTTACATCAGTTGGATCAGGCCCCCCGGCTATAAAAGCTTTACTTACCTGAATGGTTCCACAAGAATTTGAAATGGCAAAAGTAACTTGTTCATTCCCAATACTATTGCAAGAAGATAAATGAAAGGTTGCCGATGAACCGTTTCCCGAATATGGCGTAACATGAGTACCGGGACTAACTGACCATGTAACAGTTGAACCAGAAGGTGTGTTTTGAAGAGTAAAAGTGGAGTTAGAGGTGCAAACTAGGGAGGGGCCGGTAATACTTAAACTTGGATTGGGAATACCTAAGACTGAATAAGCATAAGCGACTTGTGATGGAGAACATGGTTTATAGCCTAAGTACTGCCCACTAACATTCCATACTTGATAAACATATGTCCTAAGATCACATGAGGTTTCGGTTAATGAACCAGGAACAACCTCACAAAAACCCATCCCGTAATTTGGTACTTCTAATGACCACCCTGTTGTATTAACACCTCTGCCCCATGCTCCATCGACTGCGCAATATGTTGTTTGAAAACTAACAGTTTTCCTTACCTCATATCGTTTTACTAAATAATAGCCATCTGATAATCCATTTGCTCCAAAAAATAATATTGAAAATGTACCTGTTGAATTAACTGATGTTCCTCCACTTGCTGTCCATTGATTAAGTTCATAAGGGGCTCTTAAATAATCAAGTGCAGTACGGGCATTTACACGACCGTATCCATATTGAATTGTAAAGTCATTTCCAAGCATTCCTGGAACTTTATCTGCACTTAATCTAATAATATTCTCTATATCGTCATTATCCAGATTTGAGTTATATCCTTTAAGTAATGAAGCAATTCCTGATACATGCGGGGAAGCCATAGATCGGAAGAGCACACGTCTGAACTCCAGTCACACTGATATATCTCGTATGCCGTCTTCTGCTTGAAAAAAA
>CAJVYT010000613.1 GCA_913009765.1 uncultured candidate division Zixibacteria bacterium | reverse complement strand
TTTTTATCTATATTTCTTTCTTTTTTTTTTTTTAATGATACGTCGACCACCGAGATCTACACTCTTTCCCTACACGACGCTCTTCCGATCTTTGAATTATTTGAACCGGCGATTCCGTATATTATGGCTCATCATGAAAAATTTGACGGTACCGGATATCCAAATCAGTTGGCAGGTGAAGAAATTCCAATTGAAGGTCGGCTCCTTGCGGTGGCTGATACATTTGATGCTATTATGTCTGATCGACCATATCGAAAAGGTCGATGTCTGCAGGTTGCTGTGAGTGAGTTAAGAAAATTTAGCGGTACGCAGTTTGACCCTCTGATTGTTGATACTTTTATTTGGATTATGCAGCAGGGAAAAGTTGATTTTGTCAAAATGTATGACAGAGAAGAGGACTTATCGCAGTTAAAAGAAATCGTTCCTACCGGAAAGGTGTCGGTGTAAAAGATAAAATAAATATTATCAGTGAACTGATACCTAAGAGTATTGCTGTCTTTGAAAGTTTTTTTGAGTCATTAAGAGTTCGGGGGTGTTTTACTCCGAACACAACTCCCATAAGAGCAAACATCCACCAAATAGGTGAATAAAATCCTAAGATAAATAATCCGCCCATTGATAAAAATGCAATTTTATGCTGTCGTTTTTGAAGCAGACCATAGACAACATGCCCTCCGTCAAGCTGTCCTATCGGGAGCATATTTAAAGCAGTGACAAGCATCCCAACCCATCCGGCAAATGTTGCTTCATTAAGTACAATTTTAAAATTTTCAGAATCTATCTGTAAAAGAGTTGTTGTGAGAAATTTAAAAATAAGAGGTTCTCCTAAATATCCGGTTGTTATCGGATTGGTCAACGGTTCTACAGATGCTGTTATAATTCCATATATTGTCCAAGCTAAAGCAATTATCCAACCGGCTATCGGACCCCACGCACCGACTTCAATTAAATCTCGACGATTCCAAAATGGGGATTTAGATTTGATGACTGCTCCAAATGTACCTATGATATTTGGGGCAGGGATAAAATACGGCCATGAAGTTATTATATGCCGTCTTCTGCTGGCAATGTAATGCCCCATCTCATGTACAAACAAAATTGAAACCATCGCTATAGTGAATAAAATATTCCGACCTGACAATAATGCTTGATATGTTTGGTTGATAATATCAGTAAAAGATGCAGCGGCATGAGCGGTGAATTCAACTTGCAAAAAAACCGGAACAACATATATAGAAATCAAAGTTATAAAAAACAAAATAATGTTTATAAGAGGGATTCTAAATGTCGGTTTTGAGTTTACTCTCAAAATTATATGGTCATCTTCATCTATAATAGTGTATGCATAGCCTGCTAATTGCAGCCTGTCTTTGAGAAGTTTTGTTGAGGCATCAATATTGTATATAGGAAAAAGGGTCAGAACAGTTTCATTATCTGCATTATACAATGCCGTAATATTAAATAAATCGCCGACTAATTTATACGCTGCCTGATTGTTTTTATCCAAGTTGTTTTGATTCATACTTGTAAATATATATTATGAGTTGAAAATAACATATAAAAAAAAGAAGCGAGGAGTAAAACTCCTCGCTTCAATATTACTACAAAATCAAATTACTAAAACCGGTGTTTAGAACATCCAGTCTCCCATTGGGCAAGGGCCACAATTGAAATAGTAATCGACTAAGTAATTTATATCGCCAGCGTCAATAGCACCATCAGCGTTAACATCACTTAAGTGAGCAAACGGAATAGCACCAGGACCGGCAGTGTTAACAGTATGAGCAAGATAAATAATGTCAGCTAAGTTAATGCCGCCGTCATTGTTTACATCACCACGACCGAAACCGGCCCATTTGTTAACAAGGTTAGCCATATCGGCAAGTTCAGCACCAGAAGTATTGTCTGCTAATCCTTCAACAAAGAAGTTAGCGACAGCAACTGAATATGTGCCATTACCTTCAAAATCATGACCTGCATATGTTGTATGCATTTCACCATCAGATGAAGGTGGTTGTTGTGCAAGGAG
>CAJVYT010000612.1 GCA_913009765.1 uncultured candidate division Zixibacteria bacterium | reverse complement strand
ATCAATGTCATTAACTTAACGAACAGATTTATAGCAGAGGTAGAAGCATCTCCGATGGACTTTGTGATTCCGAGGGAATTTTCTACCCGGCCTTATTGGCTCGATGGTTTTGATAAAGATTTCATGAAGCTGAGATATCAATAGGGTCGCTGCCTCTTTTGAGCGCTCAAATAGTAGTACGATGACGTCTTTTGTGTTTGAAAGTGCTTGAGTGAAGTTAATTTGATATTCGTATTTTTTGCCTTCGCTGGCCTGTCTAACGATTTCACGTGTTGGATACGCTAAAGCCGAAGTCATGTTCTTTGAAAAGACTTTTGCATGAAAATCTTGGTATACGGACAGCACAGATTTCCCTGAAAAATTCTCTATTTCGATCCAGCACTTTGCTGTTTTGTAATCTTCCTCGACAGGCCACCTTTCGTGATACAGCTCATGGAATATATGGACTGGGTATAGATCAGGATTAATCAAGGAGGTTACAAGGATCTCTGTTTCTCCGGTATCCAGTTCTACACGAATGAGACGCAGTCTCAAAGGCTTCGTATCCAGTCCCATTTCCAGGCATTGCTTCCTTGAAGTTGATGGAGCCGGCAAATATATGATTTGCTCTTTTTTCCCTGAGTGATAAAATTTTCTAACGATTTTCCATTTGGTGCAAGAAATCCTTGCGCAAAAATTAGAACCTAAAGAAAGGATCAGATTGAAAAGCCAGTATGCTGGATAGCCACGGTCAAGTAAGATAAGATCTGTCGGGAGGAGATTGAGGAAATGTTGTGCCGCAAGTTGGCGCTCACCAACGCTCTTAGGACTTATGACGGCGTCTACAGAGAGGTTGTTGAGGACATCAAACATCTGGGAGACTCTTGCAATTGGGCATTCGGTGCCTCCTTTTGAATGCCATACGCCAAAATGTTCAGCAATGTCCTTTATTCGTGGCAAACGCGCAGTAGATCCATCAATACCCAATAAATTAAAGCCGTGCCATGTGGTCGACTGAAAATTTCGATAGAAGAAGTCGATCAAATGACGGTTGAGTTCAACAAAGGCCTCATATTTTAGTTTCATCCTGGCTTTGGATAGAGCAACTTTTGAGACTATTCGTTTGGAAACTTCAAAGCCATTAAGGGCTTGGAAAAAGCCGTCCAATTCATCCTGATAAGAGCGTTTGATGAAGTTCATGAGGAAGAAGATCAGGTGATTGAAAGGGAGCTTTCTTTTCCGGGTGAAATTTTTGGGCGACTGTCTATGTTGGGCAAGAAAATCGTTGGAGAGGATAATTTCCTTCAGGAAATCAATAAGTTTGGCACATATTTTGAAAAGCAGGGTCCGTGCCAAAGTCAGGACTTTTTTCGATGTTTTTTGACATTTTTTTCTCCTTTCGAGCAAATAAATCGTTAGCATTATTTTGGGTAAGTATACCATAACTAACTCAAATTGCAAGTAAAAAATGCCTCAGCTTAAGTTAATGACATTGAGCTTTCATATATATGGGATATTCCAGAGTATGCAGTATATCCCGATGATCTGGCTGCTAGAGATCTGTCGGGAGAAACGGGGCATTTCACCCAGGATGGCCCAGCTTCTGGAAGCGGCGCTTGGCATGAGCGCAGAGTTTTGGATGAACGCTCAAGCCGCCTATGATTTGACAACACATCGCCTTAGCCAATTTGAGAAACCTGAAAAAATGCCGAAATTGGCTACCGGTTGAACTGCAATACGTGCAACCTGCAGATCGGAAGAGCGTCGTGGAGGGAAAGAGTGTAGATCTCGGTGGTCGCCGTATCATTAAAAAAAAAAAATAAACAACTAAAAAAAAAAACAAACAAAAAAGAAAGAAAAAAGAAAAGAAAATAAAAGAGACAAAACAAACTATCTTTGTCACAACAACAGTATCGCGTAAGTACTACGATAGACAGTCGTGGATAAGGCAGTACCACTATTACCATGAGGTTCCACGTAATTGACAAGGTTACTATACACGTCTGAAAGCGTAGACGACGATATCACACAGCATCACAACAACATTACACA
>CAJVYT010000611.1 GCA_913009765.1 uncultured candidate division Zixibacteria bacterium | reverse complement strand
TCAGTGTGACTGGAGTTCAGACGTGTGCTCTTCCGATCTGAAACAGGTAGTGCCAATACAATAGGTCCACACATTCCTACACAATGGAATGAACCTAAAAGACCAAAAACAAATGCTGACCAAAGTTCCATAGTTTACTCATCTCACAAAGAGATTTTCTCCTCTTGATAATAAGAAATGCCCGATGATTCCCAACTTAGTTTAAGTATCCAGAATCCTTTTAAGAACCGAGTAGTCGGCAGAATCATTTCAGAATTTTCATTTAAGTTTATTTCAAGAACTTGATCCACTCTTTTATCGGAAGGTCTGAAAAAATGAGCTGTTCCGGTGATACCGGTTTTTGCCAATGAATCAGAAAATGTTATTGTTAATTTGTTCTCATCTTTATTGATTTTCACAGATGGTTTGAAAGGTAGATTAGCAGTATTTTTCATCATATTAATTTTGTCTTGGTAAACTAAAGATTTCTGGTAGTAGTTATCTTCAACCATAGCAAAATCCTGCATAGTGGAGAAGATTACAACTGACAGTATGAACAGTACAAATCCGCCATATAAAAAAGCCATACCGATACCCCAATGTGATTTTTTTGTTTTCTTTTCTTCCATATTAACGGGGTCCCATAAAGTTTGTGGTTATATCTTCAAGTACAACATTATTTGATAAGACTTCAATGACAATTGAATTATTAGGGTTGTACAACTCTTCCTTTGGAATCTCTATAAAAAAGACTGTTTCATATCTTCCATTTTTAGGAACTAAGGCATTTGTACCTACTAATATTATTTTACCTTTTTTATGTTTCAACTGTAACTCAATCGGAATATCTTCAAATGTTTTATTGACAACGGAAAGATTATACAGATTTCTAACCATTCCTTGATTGGTTTCTTCATAGAGTGTGCCGGAAGTTCGCAAAATAGTAGTCTCAATATCTGAACGGGTAGCTAATAGAATAGTCATAATTGTCAAAAGAAATGTTAATCCGATAGTGTATCCAAGAATTCTTCCGGTAAACTTAAATTTTTCACCTTTTTCGATGATATTACCGGATGAATATCTAATAAGTCCGCGTGGAAGTTTTACTTTGTCCATTACAGAATTACAGGTATCAATACATGCTGTACAATTAATACATTCAAGCTGAGTGCCGTTTCTTATATCAATTCCTGTTGGGCAGACCTTGACACATGCAAAACAGTCAATACAATGTCCTCGGTTAGAAAAATCTTCATTGCGGTTTACAATGCCTCGTTTTTCTCCACGTTTGTGATCATAGGCAACGATGATTGAATTGTTGTCAAGCAGTACCGACTGAAGTCGTCCATACGGGCAGACCATAGTACAGGCCTGTTCTCTAAACCATGCAAAAATACCGTAGAATATAATGGAAAATAAAATCATGAATGACAGTCCTGCAAGATGTTCCGATGGGGGAGCTGCAATAATTTTACTTAATTCCTCTATGCCGATAATATATGCTAACAGTAAATTACCGATTATAAATGATAAGCCAAAAAAGATAGAATGTTTTAAGGTTTTTTTAAAAATTTTAGACATTGTCCAAGGTGCTTGGGCTAATCGTTTTTGATTGGCAGCCGAGCCTTCTATCAGATATTCAATTTTTCTGAAAACCATCTCTAAAAAGATTGTTTGCGGGCATGCCCATCCGCAAAACAGTCGACCAAACACTGCCGTAAATAAAACAATAAAAACAACGAGAGTGAGTGTTGCCAAGACAAACAGATAAAAATCCTGCGGCCAAAAAGTAATACCAAAAATAATAAACTTTCGATTTATTATATCCAAAAGCATGATAGGGTGACCGTTAATTTCTAAAAACGGCAACCCAAACAAAATGATGAGAAGTAACCATGAAAAATATGTGCGGGCAGAATATAGCTTTCCTTTAGGTTTGGTAGGGTATATCCACAATCGCTTTCCGTCTTTATCAGCGGTTGCAATATGGTCTCTGAAGTTAGATCGGAAGAGCACACGTCTGAACTCCAGCACACTGATATATCTCGTATGCCGTCTTCTGCTTGA
>CAJVYT010000610.1 GCA_913009765.1 uncultured candidate division Zixibacteria bacterium | reverse complement strand
ATCTGTGTGTCGCTTTTTTTCTGTTTTATTTTTTTTTTCAAGCAGAAGACGGCATACGAGATATATCAGTGTGACTGGAGTTCAGACGTGTGCTCTTCCGATCTCTGCGTGATCTTTTAAAACATTCAGTGCATCTTACTTTTGATGACTTAAATCTTCTACGTGTCGGACGACACTTTAGGCTTGATAATAATACCAAAGTGATTGTTGGACGAGATGAAAAAGAAAATAACCAACTTGAAGCATACAAGAAACCACATTATGGTCATGTAGAAGCTCTTGGTATCGGCTCACCTGTCTGTTTGGTTATCGGTGATTGCTCGGATGATAATTTAAAAAAAGCAGCGATGATTACGGCACGGTTTACTTCGGCTAAAAAAAATCCAACGGTGGAAATTACCTTGGTAAGCAAAGAATCGCAGCCGACTATTGTTGTATCTCCTGCAAAAGATGAAGATTTGCAGTATATTCAAATAAAATAGTATATATATGAAAAAGGTCCCAACTACCTGTTAGGACCTTCTCTCTCCTCACCATCTGAAGTCTCTAAAACAGCTCAACCGCCAAGAAAGCCATTTTAAATTCAGAAAACTGACACGACTTCAGTGATTATTACTATTTATATAAACAAATCACATGCCAACCGACAAAGAACAATTTAATCTATTGTATAACTACGACTTACGATGTTCGTGGTTTTTAAACTACTACATAAATCGATAAAATCGCAAGATATGCTCTAAAATTGTCGCAGAATTTAATAAAAAGCATAAAATAAGCCTTCCGGCAAAAGCAGAAAGGCTTATTTAGAACAATATGTTGGTACTACTTTAGCATAACCATTTTTTTGGTTTCGCTAAATGATTTTGTATCGATACGGTAGAAATACATTCCACTTGCCATGGAAGAACCGTCGAATGCAACAACATGTACGCCGGCATCCATCTGCCCATCTACAAGAGTCAAAACTTTTTGCCCTAAGACATTATATACTGAAAGATTTACATTTTCAGCATTAGGTAAAGAAAATGAAATATTTGTCGTCGGGTTAAATGGGTTAGGATAGTTCTGTAATAATTCAAATGATTCCGGTAATACATCAACTCCGTTTGAAAGTGCTACGGTAGAGCCACTGAACTCAGGGTAAGTAACAACAATACTGCCGTCATCACTATGAGATAAAAAAGTGAGAGCATGATCCGGCTCATTCAAAGTAACTTCTTCAATTGATATATCAGTTACTGACTCATCATTGACTTCAAAAATAAGTTTCGCAATGACACCTTCTCCGGCGGCAAGATCAGGTTTTGCTTCAGGTGTAAATTGCGGAAACAGTCCGATAATGACTGTTCTGTTTTCATTGTCAATGTTAGCGATTTTCAAATCAAAGTAATCGACTCGAGTTCCCTCAAAATCGACAGCTTTTAGAGTTACTCCCTCTGAAAAACTTAAAGGAATATCTAAAGCCGCTAATGCAACATCATTAGTTATTTCAATTGGTACAACCACTAGATTATCAGCAGTTACTGTTGTTTTGGCAAAGCCAAAGTTATTTGCACCGGCAAATACAAATGTTGGTGCCAACAAGAAACAGATGACAATGATGGTCAGTTGTAAACGTTTTGTCAAGATTCACCTCCTCAAAGGTTTAATTCGTTTGTGCTTCATATTTTTCTCATTCCATTGAAAAACAGAAGCTCTTCAATCCGTAAAACGAAAGGTGCTTGAAATTGTTACTCTTTTACTTATGTCATATTAGACGGTTGATGGGCTGTTCCCTTACTTATAGTATAAAATCAGACAGCAATACTGTCAAGATTTTAATATTCAATTGTTAAACAATTATCTGTTTGACAAGTTCCCTACTATAAAATAAACATAACAATAAACTTATCTCAACATGTCAGAGAATTCTCATTCTCTTATAATCTTATATAAGCTAATCTGTTAGTGATTTTGAGTAAAGATAAAAAAATAGAAATTTTTTTAATATTGAGTCACATTTTAATTGTTTATCGTATCGCAGGACATTCGATGCGATTCAAGT
>CAJVYT010000609.1 GCA_913009765.1 uncultured candidate division Zixibacteria bacterium | reverse complement strand
GATCAACTGTAGGTTCACTTATCAAATACGTCTCAGCTGCACTCCTGGAGCGAATTAGACTGCGATAAACCGTTATCCCCCATCGATTTCCGATAGCATCACTGCTTGCCAAAATTTTTAGCTCATCCGTACTTAGATCGGAAAGAAGATTTCCGCATGCAATTTTCTTAGTAAAAAGCAGATTATTCATAAACGAACCCCCCATAGATTCATATAATCAGAAAAAACAAATCGCATACCATTTAGCATAATCAAAATATCCGGTAATGTCAAACAATTTTACAAAATGCTTAGGAGACTACTGCACAATAAGTTGTGAATTTGCTTATTGTACAGTGGTCTCCTATGTTTTGCCCCATATACACGCAATGATCTCTGTCGCGGCTTTCGTAGAACTTTTCCGATATCTGTTTGGCGGCATCTCTCGAGTCCCAAAAGTTTGCTAAAAAAGTGCTAATATAACAATATATGCAGCCGGAACCGGCGCAGTTATCATAAAATTATTTGAACTTCATTTGAAATCTTCTACGGATTGAACAAAGAGGCTAATTTGACAGATATTGTTCAGGGAAAGGGACTCAGCAGCCGCAGCAGCAAAATCCGACAGCAGACAAAACAGCAATCAAACTAAGGGTGCACAAAGAATAATAGCACTAAGTAGTTTCAGAATCTTTATCCTTAAAATCTTCTGCCGCAGCTCGAAAATCAATGTTGTTTTGCGCATCTAACTCTTTGAGAACAGAAATATTGCCTAATCCCAAAAGAAGATAGTTATCATCAATTCTCAGCAGAATTATTTGATGCTTTGAATCTATATTGATTCTATTTACAACGTTTATCCGAAAGGGAACTATCCTCTGCGTTTTAAATTTGCCCCTCATGATAAAATAAATCACTATTATTATAGCGAGAATGATCAGTAGAGATCCGAAAACAATAAACAAGCTGCTTATATTTAAAGATGATCTATCCGCTGCCATAACCGGTATCGCACTAAAAAAGAAATCTAACCCAAAAAAAAGCGCAAACAGTTTATTAACTTTCATTATTCTTAGCAATATCAACGATTTTAGCACTGAATTTATTGTTACCGGCTTCAATTTCATCAGCCAAAAGCTTTCTTCCTGAAATCATCATTTTACATTACCTCCCGAAACGGTATTAGGTTTTATTATTAATCCGGCTTCAAGTTTCAAAAAACTATCGACAGTTATATAAGTTTTCCCCATTTATATTTTCACACAAGCGGAATATTGATCAAACCATCGAGCTCAGCCATCACTGAATAACAAATATCGCAAAGTACGCACTGTTGATCTTATTCATTTTAAGAATGTTATTCACAGTATACTTAAGCTGACTTTTTAATACCTTTTTCATCTTCAGATAAAATATCATATTTGTTATCAGTCAGTTTCAGTCTCCCTGCAAAATTTGATGAATTTCAACGAAAACAATATCAACTCTTCTGTTTTTTCTCTCCCCATCGGCGGTTTCATTTGTTGCTACGAAATTATATCGACCAAAAACCTTTCAGCAGAAAGTCTCGCTGACGACACAAAATCATATTTAACAAAATATCTCACCATAAATAATGCTCTTGCAATAGATAATTCCCAATTTGAGGGGTATTTACTTGTCTTAATTGGTAAATTATCGGCATTACCCTGAACATCAACCTCAAGTCTTCCGGCATAAGTTTAATTATATAGGTCAATTTGTCAAGCAGACGAATTGCCTCTTTTTTCAATTTTGCGCCTCCGAAATTACAAAGTAAGCTATTTTTATAGTTACCGAGACGCCCTTTTCACTACTTGACAAAACCGATTTTCATTATATTATTATATCGTGATAAAAGAATAAGGAGGTTATGTTGAGAGATTTCGTTTTACAGGCAAAAGCAATATCCGATGAGACAAGAATAAGAATATTGAAACTTCTTGAAAAAGGGGAATTCTGCGTTTGTCAGTTAATGGATATATTGGACATGAAGCAGTCAACAGTCTCGAAGCATCTTGGAATACTGAAAACCGCAGGACTTGTTGAAT
>CAJVYT010000608.1 GCA_913009765.1 uncultured candidate division Zixibacteria bacterium | reverse complement strand
GATATTCAAACATCGGGGAATCATATTTGGGACAGGCAGGATATAATTAAGTATTTTTATACCAAACCAAAACTGCTTCGACCGGGGAATTATCC
Organism: uncultured candidate division Zixibacteria bacterium; assembly: GCA_913009765.1. Next base: position 1,965 of record CAJVYT010000608.1, on the reverse strand, counting down.
AAAAGGAGCTCCCGGTACTGGTGCTTTGATTGATGAAGTTGACGGTGTTAAGGTTGGCGTAATAAACCTTATGGGAAGAACTTACATGCGAGACTTAGACTGTCCCTTTAAGGTTGCCGAGGAGGAAGTTGCCCGTTTAAGAGAAGAAACCAATCTTATATTTTTAGATATGCATGCTGAAGCAACTTCTGAAAAGCAGGCGATGTTCTATCATCTTGACGGTATGATTACCGCTATTGTCGGTACCCATACTCATGTGCAGACCGCAGATGAAAAAATCAGCCGTCGTGGTACTGCTTATTTAACCGATGCCGGAATGACCGGAGCGTATGAGTCTGTTATCGGAATGAATATCAAACCATCTGTTGACCGTTTTATTCGTGGTTTGCCGATTCGGTTTACTCCGGCAAGTGAGGATGTCCGCATATCCGGTGTGATTATTAGTGTCAATCCTGAAACAGGTGAGGCGATTAGTATCGAAAGATATTGCGAAAAATTTGATATTAATAACCCGCCTAAAAATGCTCCAAAGGAAATTGATGTAGATGAGGGAAATCTTTAAGTATGGCTACGCAAATCATTGATGGGAAACAGATAGCAAAAGACGTTCGTAGGAAATTAAAACCGAGAATTGCCGTTTTACGTGAGAAAGGTATTGTTCCCGGATTAGCTGTTGTGCTTGTTGGAGAAGACCTCGCCTCGCAAACGTATGTGCGAAGTAAGGGGAAAGCATGCGAACGGTTAAAACTGTATTCTGAAACTATCCGAAAAGATGGAAATATAACACAGGAAGAACTTATTGAGATTATTAAATCACTCAATACGAATGATAAAATCCATGGTATTTTAGTGCAGTCGCCGGTACCTTCGCATATTGATGAATTGGCTGTTACATTGACTATTGCTCCTGAAAAAGATGTTGACGGGTTCCATCCGTACAATGTCGGAATGATGCTTTTAGGGCGTGGGGGGTTACTTCCCTGTACACCGAACGGTATTTTAAAGCTACTCGAGGAATCACATATCGATCCGACCGGAAAAGAAGTTGTTATTGTCGGTCGTTCCAATATTGTTGGGAAACCGGTTGCGACTCTGCTTATGCAAAAGGCTAAAATAGGCAATGCGACAGTTACGGTAGCTCATTCACGGTCAAAAAATTTAGCAGAAATCTGTAAACGGGCAGATATTCTGATTGCTGCGATTGGAAAACCTGAGTTTATCAAAGAGGATATGCTAAAAGATGATGTTGTGATTATTGATGTCGGTGTTAATCGTATTGATGATGGTTCTGTTGAGAAAGGGTACCGCTTAGTTGGTGATGTTGACTACAAGGGATGTTTTGAAAAAGCATCTTATATCACTCCTGTTCCGGGCGGAGTTGGTCCGATGACAATTTCTATGTTGATGGAAAATACAGTGACAGCCGCTGAAAAAATAAGCGGTCTATCGTAAGAAAATGCAACAACTTAGCGATTTAGTGCAATAAGGTACATACCAATATGGTTTTATTTTTTTAAGAGATTTTAAAAAGGTAAAACTCTGATAATGCGAATTTAAAACTGGTGTATAAGTTATTGTCTAACTGTATGATACAGTCTCGTTTGAAAAGAAGAAGATAAGGTGCAGTTTTCATCTCTTATTTAGCATGACAATAGTTCAAGGGCATACTCTTTGCTCTAAATATGAGATGGTAGGTAATATTAATTATGAAATTTTTAATTTGGTAAATACATGAATTCAATTGGTAAATTTATTCGTTTCTTTCTAACCGTTTCTTTCATTTTTACACTTTTTACGCTTTCTGTTTTTAGTCAATCAAAATTGATTGTAGAGAGGGATAATGCTCAAGTAAATGAGTTGACAGATTACTATCTTAATTTTGAGACTACAATCGGAGATTATGCTCAAATTAACAAAGAGATCGGAAGAGCACACGTCTGAACTCCAGTCACACTGATATATCTC
>CAJVYT010000607.1 GCA_913009765.1 uncultured candidate division Zixibacteria bacterium | reverse complement strand
GGTATACCGCTTTCGTCCTGATACTCATTGGTCTCGGTTCCAGACTTCCATACAAGAGATCCAAAAAACCATTTTATATCGAATAAAGCATGGCCGCTGGCGGCCCGACCTGCCTCGAGCCAGGCAACGGCAGTGGTGGCGGAGGCTGAGGGTAATGGAAAGTTGAGGATAATGGAAAGTAGTATTCTGCCATTATGAAATCAGACCCGTCTCATCCATAGCCGTCAAGCTAAGAATGCGATACACTGGTAACCATTTGAAATAAAATAAGAATAAAGGCACAACAGAATCTTGGCCGGCAGCCTCCCCGGCCCCAACCTCATAATGGCCCCCTTTTATGCCGGTGAGAATCATTATCAATTCAATATTCTCGCCGGCGTTTAATTTGTAAGTTAAGTTTATAGGGAGATTATAGCAAAAAATATAGGGGCTGGCACGTAATTTTATACCATTACGAGATTAAATAGTCAGCATATTCAAGAACTTGAAAGCTCGCTGCAAAGTCAGTTCGAAAATCATTTTGATCTTGAAGAAATTGAACAGCTGGCACGGGACAAAAAATTTGTCCAGCGGAAAAGCAAATTGAGCGGCTGCACATTTTTAGGCCTAATTATCTTTAATTCCAATACGTTGCATGAAGAGAGCTTGAACGACCTTACTGTTGCTCTGCATAAAAATCATGGAGTAGATATTTCCAAGCAGGGGTTGGATGAAAGATTTAATGCATATGCTGTCAAGTTTCTTACCGCAGCCACGGAAAATTTACTCTGCCAACATATTGCCCAAAAGGATGAATTACGTAGTTGCGTGGAATTCAAAAGAATTTTGATTAAGGATTCTGTTTGTTTTCAAGTCGATGAGTCTCTTGCCGCGTATTATCCCGGGAGTGGCGGTAATGGCTCCAAGGCAAATGTCAGAATACAATTCGAGTACGATCTTCTCAATGGCAAGATTATTGACCTGAGCCTTAATGCTTTCAACGATCAGGATGCAAAAAATTCTATTTTAACCCTGGATGTTGTGAATGCAGGCGACTTGATTATTCGTGATTTAGCGTACATGCATCTTGAAGCGCTCCGAGGCATTGTTGACAGGGTCGCTCATTTCCTCTGTCGTTTGAATGCTAATGCTAAAGTTTACCAGGAGCAGAATGGGAAAATAATAGAACTTGATTTTTCTGCGATTGTCCGCGCCATGCGTGAAAATGACATAAAACAAACCGAGGAGACTGTATTTATAGGAAAAGATTGTGATTTTCAGGTACGGCTGTTTATATATTTACTGCCGGAATCCGTATATAATGAACGTATGCGCAGAGCAAATATCACCGCGAAAAGCAAGGGCCGTCGGCTTAGCAAAGAACATAAAGCCCGCGCCGGATTAAATTTGTTCATAACCTCAGCGCCTGAAGAGTTAATCAGCATCGAGACAGCCTGGCAGGCGTATACTTTACGCTGGCAAATTGAACTGACGTTCAAGATCTGGAAATCGATATGCAAAATAGACAAGGTAAAAAAAGTAAAAAAGGAGCGGTTGGAATGCTATATCTGGGCGAAATTATTAATCATCATGCTTTGTTGGCGTGTAGCCTGGTTTACAGAGATGCTGCTGAGGCGACACTATCGGGAAAACATAAGTTTTTATAAAGCATTCAAAACCCTTATGCATGATGTCTCCACCTTGAAAAGGATTTTCCTTGATAGAACAGAATCTATATCCTCCTACCTTGCTGATTTTTTGATACTCAGTCGTAAGAAACATCTACTTGAGAAAAAGAATGGGCGTAACAATTATTCTCCAGAGGTATTCTGCCGTTCATTTGTTATCTTGGAAGATGGATATTTAGCCGTAATATAAATTAGATAAGCCTTGGCTTGACGGCTATGGGTTGTAGGGTGTTTGCCTCGAGGTTTTATAGGTGCGTTGCATTTAGATGGTCTTTTTGGATCAGAGTCTCATTATATTGCAATGTCAGTTTTTTTCCTTTTCATATCGTTGTTAACCTATCAATTTTCAGAATGTATAGATGGCTCGTCGATTTCTCCTATAGCATCAAATATAAT
>CAJVYT010000606.1 GCA_913009765.1 uncultured candidate division Zixibacteria bacterium | reverse complement strand
TTTTTTTTTTTTTAATGATACGGCGACCACCGAGATCTACACTCTTTCCCTACACGACGCTCTTCCGATCTGAATATCCTCGGGTAGGTCTTCTCTCTATTGGAGAAGAACGCTCCAAAGGGAATGAACTTGTTTTTTCTGCTTTGAAACAGCTAAAAGATTCAAAAATAAATTTTGTCGGCAATATCGAAGGACGTGATGTTTTAGCGGGTGCTGTTGATGTTGTCGTTACTGATGGTTTTACGGGAAACATACTTTTGAAATTTGCCGAGTCAATTAAACCGATGCTTGTAAAAAAAATGCAGAGGCAGATTCAAACAAATGTTTTCTCGAGAATGGGGGCAGTTCTTCTCCTACCGTTCTTAAAGAGAATGCGGAATACTTTTGATTATTCCGAAGCAGGTGGTGCACCTCTTTTAGGGGTAAATGGAATTGTAATTATCTGTCATGGTTCTTCAAGTGCAAAAGCTATTACAAATGCTGTAAAAGTCGCTTTTAGAATGGCAGATAAAAAAATTAAACAAAGAATTCATGACGAATTAATCACCAATCATTTTGGACAAAGTAATGGCAAAAATAAAAGCGAAGATAATCGGGACAGGATCATTTGCTCCAACACAGCGAATGACCAATGCTGATTTTGAAAAAATTGTAGATACATCCGACGAATGGATCGTCACAAGAACAGGTATTAAAGAACGACGAATTGCTCCTGATGGTATGGCTGTCTCCGATATGTCGGTGGAAGCATGCAAAAAAGCGATAGAAGCATCCGGTTTGCAAAACGAAGATATCGACCTCTTAATAATAGGTACAGTCACACCCGATTACAGACTGCCTTCGGCGGCGTGTGTTGTTCAGGAAAAAATGAATCTACCAAATGCAACAGCGTTTGATATTGTTGCTGCATGTACCGGATTTATAAACGGTCTTTCGATTGCATCATCACTTATTGAAACTGGAGCATATAAAAATGCACTGGTTGTCGGTTCTGAAAAACTTTCATCTATTGTAAATTATAAAGACCGCAATACCTGTATTCTTTTTGGAGATGGTGCGGGAGCAGCAGTGCTGACTGCCTCTGACGATGGAACCGGAGTTGTAGGAACATTCTTAAAATCAAACGGCAACTTGAGAGAACTGCTTTGGATTAAAGACGGCGGCTCGGCTCATCCATATACTGACGATTATGTCTTTGAAGGTAAAGATAAGGTTGATATGAGCGGCGGCGATATTTTTAAGATAGCAGTAAAACAGATGTGTAATGCTGCTGTCAAAGTTGTCGAAGATGCCGGTCTGACTTCTGAAGATATTGCATTAGTAATTCCTCATCAGGCAAATATACGAATCATAGAGGCACTTGCCAAAAGATTAAAAGTAAGCATGGACAAAGTCTATGTGAATATAGAAAAATACGGCAACACTTCGGCAGCATCGGTGCCTATCGCACTGGATGAAGCAAACCGCGAAGGTAAAATAAAACCGGGCGACTATGTTCTTATGGTTGCATTTGGCGGAGGACTCATTTGGGGTTCCGCATTGGTGAAATGGTAAATTTATATGAGTAAAACAGTATTTTTATTTCCCGGACAAGCATCGCAATATGTCGATATGGGAAAAGATTTGTAAGACTCTTCTGACAAAGTAAAAAAACTCTATCAGCTGGCTTCAGATGAAATCGGCGAAGATATAGCCAAACTTTCTTTTGAAGGTCCTGCCGAAGAACTTAAACGTACCCGTTTTACACAACCGGCAATTTTGGTTCACGCTCTTTCTGTATTAACAATTTTAGAAGATAGAATTCCTGAATTTGATTTTGCATGCGGACATTCACTTGGTGAATATGCTGCCTTGGCAGCTGTCGGTGCAATGACTTTTGAAGATAGCATAAAAGCGGTTGTAAAACGAGATCGGAAGAGCGTCGTGTAGGGAAAGAGTGTAGATCTCGGTGGTCGCCGTATCATTAAAAAAAAAAAAAGAAAGACAACAAAAAAAATAAAATAAAAATAATGAAAAAAAAAAAAAAGTGTAAGATGCACAAGCCAACAGAAGAGTAGAATAGACATAGC
>CAJVYT010000605.1 GCA_913009765.1 uncultured candidate division Zixibacteria bacterium | reverse complement strand
CGAAGTTTGATTGTCCGGGTAAAATTATGAAAAAGATGTGGATGTTTTTTTTTTTTTTTTTCAAGCAGAAGACGGCATACGAGATATATCAGTGTGACTGGAGTTCAGACGTGTGCTCTTCCGATCTGAATAATGAACTTCAACAAAAGAAAGGAGACCTGGAAATGATATTAGCAAAAAAAGCACAAACAAACAACAGAAAAGCAAAACTATACGACCATTACATAGCCTTGGATTGGTCAGAAAAGACGATGGCAATAGCCCGAATGCGCAGCCAATCGGCCAATCCTAAAGTAATAGAACAAAGATCGGATATTAAGGGACTACAAAAATATCTAACGAATTTAAAAGGCAGGAAAATATTAACCATAGAAGAAACCACAACAACTCATTGGTTATACGTCGAACTTAAAGAATCAGTAAATGAAATATTGGTCTGTGATCCATACCCGAACAAATTATTAGGCACAGGCCCGAAGACAGATAAAATTGATGCCGAAAAATTATGCAGGCTTTTGCGGGGAGGTTATTTAAAGAAAGTCTATCATAGTTGTGATCAAGCATATAAGATAAGAAAGATAGCCAGTGCATACGAGGATTTAGTAAAAGCCGGAGTAAGAGTGCAGAACCAAAAGTCGGCATTATACAGAGGCTTAGGACTAAAGTATAAAAAAGAAGAAATCCCTGCAAATGATAAGCTGGTGCAATTCATAGAAGAATCACAAAATAGGTCAATAGAGCTTTATAGAGAAGAGCAAAAAAGATATGAAGAATTATTTAACCAATTAAAGCGGGATAATAAAACAATAAGAAATTTAACCGGTATAAGTGGAATAGGAACAAAATGGGCAATAGCAATTTACTCGATAGTAGTAGATGCCAGGCGATTTGACACTAAATACAAGTATTGGAGTTACTGTGGACTGGTTTATCATGAGAAAGAAAGTGGAGGCAGAAGTTATGGCAGGCGGCGGCCGCGATATTCAAGAAGGCTCAGAGGAATATATAAATCGGCAGCTTTAGCAGCAATAACAGGCAACAATGATATTCGTCAATATTATGAATATCTACTGGGCGAAGGATTAGGCGAAAAAAATGCAAGTAATCAAATAGCAAGATATATAGCAAAGGCCAGTTATGCTATGATGAAAAACAATGAAAAATACAGGCCATATCAATGGCGAGAGTCTATTAAAGAAAAAAATAAAAAGAGGTCAATGGCAAAAAATAAATAAGCCACCAAATATTATGGTTCAATAATAAAGCCCTGATACTAATGCCAACAAGCACTTTAAAGTAATTTAAAAGAATTCAGGAGAAGAGGTTCATTCAGAATGATGCTCCATAGAGAGCCAATTTGTCGGTTAACCCTCTCCATAAAATATTCATATTTTACAATAGCCCTTGAGGCTCAAATAGACGCATAATACAAAAGCTATATCTGCAATACCCAGAGTAAAAAAGAATTGCTTGTTATAAGAAGTGCAGATAAAAAAAGCATTAGAGAATAGGGTCAGAAAGCGAGCCCAAAAGTAGAGAAGCAAAAAAATGCAAATTTTTTGCAGGGGAGGGGTGTTTTCTCTTGACTTTTATCTTAATAGACATTCTGAGCCCTTCGGCTCGGCTCAGGATAAACTCCGTGAAGAATCCAGTATTCATGGGCTATTTGCTACATAGAGTCACCCTGAGCCCTTCGACTTCGCTCAGGATAAACTCAGTCGAAGGGTGCATTAGTTGTCTATGGTTCGACTCCGCTCACCATGACAAGCAATAATACAAAACAGTCATGATTAGAAATTGCATCCATATTATCACAATTTAACTCAAAACACAGAGTATAATAGCGATTTGTAATAATTCACTGCATTTTAACCGGACACTTGTGAATTGCCAGTTGTAACAACTGGCAGAACGAAAAGAACCTTACGAGAAATCATAATTAATGGATATATTCTCGGAACATCTCTTGTGATTAACAGGACACTACTGTATTCTTATTTATCATTTTAATATTCATTAAATTTATTAAGATCGGAAGAGCGTCGTGTAGGGAAAGAGTGTAGATCTCGGTGGTCGCCGTATCATTA
>CAJVYT010000604.1 GCA_913009765.1 uncultured candidate division Zixibacteria bacterium | reverse complement strand
TACGAGATATATCAGTGTGACTGGAGTTCAGACGTGTGCTCTTCCGATCTCGACGATTAATTACGGTCTCTTAATATCTCCCGATGGTGGTTCACTGAAAACCAATGGGGTCTCGGTATGGGAAATGGGGACGCTTTCCTATTCTACAGGTTCGTTAGCTGCACGAAAAATTTTGAATACGAGTAATAAGGAAATTTAGATACAAAAATGGTTAGTTGTGAAAAGTGCTTCAAGTTCAATCATGCAACGATAGTACATGAATGTCGCTTTTGTCGTGACTGTTCATTCTCAGAAAACATATTATGTGATTTATTGACAGCCGGGAAAGAAAATAGTGAGGTGGAGTGTTTATCATTTAAGCCTAGCTTATCTATTATTGGCGAGGAAGGGCAATCTAACAAGAACATTGAAAATGGTAATAGTAAGTACGGAGCTAACTGACCGCCATAAGTGGCTGAAATCCTACGCTCTACAGCAGTGGAAAAGCGACTCTAGCAAAGTCATTTTTGAATTAAATTATCATCTATGTCTGGTCGCAAAAGATAGAAGTAAGTTGTTTGGAAGTCTAACATCGAAGATTGACAAAATTTCCGGTCTTCTGAATGGAGTCGGAGTTGAACTTTGCTTTTAACTTTAGCTATTTTGGGCTGAATACAGCTTCCACTTCAGTCTCAGTCAATTGATCGATGATGAGTTGGAGGACATCATAGTTAGATATGTGGTATCCCTCGACGATATAAACATGCTTTCCGGATAAAGCCATTAATTTTTTTGGTTTACTGAAAGTAATCAGACGTTTGTTTTTGGATTTAGTCTTATCGATCACATCAAACCAGGCGCGTGCATCTTCTTTGTTAGTAAACTGAAAACAATATAAACGCGCACTGACATCACTGTTAATTTTTTTGAGATGGTGGCGATTGAGTACAATGAATTTATCGAAGACTATATCCTGTCCGCGAAATAGCTTTTTCACCGTCTTAATATTGTCCGCGATATCGGATATTTCCGATTTTTTTATTAACGCAGCCGCGCCCACTGAAAATCCATGCTTAAGCATAGCGTTATTGAACGATGGGGCTGGGCTGCAATGGGCAAGCGTTGCTGGCGTATCGATTGTTGCTGCCAACATCAGACTTTTATCAGAATGCCCCGCAAGCTCACTGCTTGATTCGCAAGACACAATAGACAAGGCAAAAAAAGAATTTTCATTTATTTTCTTTATCTTTGATTTCTAAGGACATGTTATTCACTTCTTCTTTTTAGCTTCACTAAATAACTTTTCTAGCTTGTTCCTATCCATTTTCTTATAAACTTTATCAGCTGTTTTAATATAAGAACAATCTAATCTGTCTATTGTAAAATTATTATCAAGCACTTTTGCCATTACATTAAGCACAAGCTTTAATGCATCTTCAATTGTCATGCCTTCTTTGTAACTCTTTTGCAAATGCTCTTCAATCTCAGTTTCTCCTGCTCCAATAACAGTTGCTTTATATTGAAAGAATATGCCTGTAGGATCAGTCTCAAACAACTTAGGGCCTTCTATGTCAATTCCCGCAATCAAAGTAGATACACCAAAAGGCCTTAACCCGCCTGATTGTGTACAAATCTGCTTAAGATTACATATGTCCTTTACAATAGTCAAGGTATCAATTGGAGAATCGTATGTAACTTTATGCTGCTGCGCTTTCAATTGCGCCCTTTCTATCAAAACTCTTGCATCTGATAATATGCCAGAAGCAGTTGCTCCGATATGGTCATCAATCTTAAATATCTTCTCAAGAGATTCAGGCACCATCAAAGGATCAACAATCCTTTTATCAGTGATTAATACTACACCATCACTGCATACTATCCCAATAGCAGTGCTTCCCTGCTTTACAGTCTTCTTTGCATACTCAACTTGTAATAATCTCCCATCAGGAGAAAACATTGTAATTGTCCTGTCATAACCCATCATTTGATGCGACATTGTTGATTCCATTCTTTATCCACCTCGTTAACATGCAATATACTTTTTTTGTGCTTTATTCAAGATCGGAAGAGCACACGTCTGAACTCCAGTCACACTGATATATCTCGTAT
>CAJVYT010000603.1 GCA_913009765.1 uncultured candidate division Zixibacteria bacterium | reverse complement strand
GGGAGGGTGGGAGTGGGAGGAGAGGAGGGGGAAGAAGAAATGTAGGGTAAAGAGGGTGAGGATGAGAAATAGAAAGAGACATATAAGGGAAGGAAGGGTTTTTTTTTTTTTTCAAGCAGAAGACGGCATACGAGATATATCAGTGTGACTGGAGTTCAGACGTGTGCTCTTCCGATCTTGTCCCTAATTTTTACTTGTTCGAGGGTGTTCTTTTTGAATTGGGCAAGCGCCCTTTTACGCTCCTTAATTATTGAAGTTTTCCTTTTACTTGTTAACGCATCTTCTTTTCGAACCAACGACCGCATTACCTGTTCGCTATCTGTTAAAGTTTTACCAGCGCCTTTACCTCCTTTTGCACCCACCACTGTTCCGCTCTTTGCTTGTTTCAATGCAGCATTCAGCCTATTGACTTCTGCCGTGAGCTGCTTGACCTGAGTTGAAGCCGCACCCATCCCTGTCCCTTTACCAACACCCTTCATCATAGTCTGGATCTCAGCGAATTGAGCCTTTAATTTACCAAGATCTCCCATACCCATGGACTTCGCGAACTGAGCGCCTGCTTGAGAAAAACGCCTAGCCAACCACAATGAAAATTGTTGTGCATCTTTCTTGGCCGAAGCGCTTTGAAATTGAACAGTTATGGATAGATTTTTAGCCGGCATTACCTTTTTCTCCGTTTGTCTCTTGCGTCCCTAAGCTTCTGGACACGTTGTTGCTCTGTCAAAACTATAGAACGAGCATTGTTATAAAATACTGTCTCGCCCAGTAAATCAGAGGGAAGCAGTCTCGATGATCCGAAACCACCCCCCCCTTCACATGTTAAAATCGTATGCACAACATCCGATGCTTCAGGATTCACTTCCCGTATCGGACATCTTGTAAATATCAAATCAAAAACCCTTTTCGGAGGCTTCATCTCCCCCTTACCATCACAGTTCCTGACTACCTGAAGCTTCTTCTGTTCACAATGTGCACATGCCCACTGCCCGTCCTCATCGTCACTTAAAAATTCATTAACGAGAACGGCTAACTTAAATTTTCCTTGTCCTCGTCTGATATATCACCGAGAATCACGGTCGCTACTTCCTGGACATCAGCGAACGTAAGAATGTTAATGAGATGATCAACATCCTTTTTACCTATGGTTTCTGAAGTTCTTTCGGCCTCGGGTTTATCCAGGTCCCAGACGTTTGTAAGGCTTTCAAAACCTTCTTTGAACGCTTGGATAGCCATGTTCTTATTGCTACCCGTCAGGCCAGTTGTGATCTCAGTTGAATTTTCGTCGGTGATGGTGCCGATAGTGGCTCTCGACATATACTCTTTTTTGGCAAGACGCTCTTTCGAAGCGTTTACAATATTGAATACTGCGGCACCATATTTTTCGAGGTGGGTTTTTTGTTCTTCACAAGCCTTTTGTTGATAGTTACTACAATTCGGGATCAACTAAAGATTTAAGTGGGACTGATTTGTGCAAATATACACTCAATTTTCCATCATTTTATCGAAAGGACCTTTCCAAAAGAATCACTCACGTTAATTCTCTCAGAGATGAATTTTCTAGATTTTTTGAGCTTTATGGGGCAGCAAGCTCATATTTCGAAAACAACAATAATGGTATCGAGTTGAGAGAAATCGCAAGGATAAATCGGTCAACGGTTGGCATGGTTTTGTTTGATAGAGAGTTTTTCATTCCTTCTTTGCTCCCTGAAAACACAGAGGAACGTATTTATGAGTATTTCTCTCTTCTTGCTGAAGCGCTATCATCATCATTTAATAAGCTCCGAATCGAAATCCCCTCTTGGGTTGCTCAATTCAGTTTCGATAAAGAAATAACCATTTCAGAAAAAAAACAACAATTGTTGTCAGGAATCGAGAATATTAATGCAGCCCTTGCAAATTATTCGCAGTATAAGAAAATTCTTATTGGCAGTGGAGAAATTCTGGTAGAGCATGTGGCTGTCGTTCTAAGGGATGGATTTTCATTTATCATCAATTCTGAGGATGAATTTAAAGAAGATTTAAAAATACTAAATGACAACAATGAGCCAATTATATTTATTGAGGTGAAAGGCACAAACAGAGGAGTAAAAAGAGA
>CAJVYT010000602.1 GCA_913009765.1 uncultured candidate division Zixibacteria bacterium | reverse complement strand
AATTCTTTTATACAGAGCTTTTTCTGAATCCATGTCGTAATACCCTCAGATAACCTTCCTTTAGCCCCTTCAAAACTAAAAGATATTTTCCGATATAGGAAACCGTGTTCCGGGCTCGTCCCCGCCTACGGAACGGGCAGGCAACAAACGGTTCAGATTGTGGTTCGCTCCGCTCTCACAATCTAACCTTATTCGTTATGTGCCGATTAAAACTTACATACTCGCCCTTCTTAATTAGTCTCTCAGAAATTATGTTGAACAGTATCAACTATACGGTGTTTATTAGTAAAGCCATCTATTTTGAAATAAGCTTGACATTTTTGAAATCAACAGTTGCAGATTCATACCCAAACACGAATTCTGTGATAACGTAGAGATTCTTTAAATCTGCTGTGAAAAATTTACTAAGAGGAATTTCATAGGTCTTCCACTCTTTAGTTACAGTTAAAGGAATCTTAGCCTCAGAACCATCATCAGGGTCTTCATTATCTTTTAGACCAATTTCAACTACTTCACCGCCGTTAGCACCGCGCAACTCAACAGATAGTTTTCCGAATCCAGAAAAGTCTTTACCAGGTCGAGGGAAACCCTTTGGTTTTCCATAGGTGATAAATACGGCTCCCCAGCTTTGTCCCGAGGGATAAGCCATTCGCATGTAACCATCTTTATTGGTTACCCAACCGCTCTGTCCTCCTGAACTGGCTACCCCCATATCATATCCTTTGCTTAATCGGCCATCATAAATTGTATAGTCCGTTAGTGACGAAAGTTGAGGGTATAGATTGCTGTTAGGAATTAATAAAAGTAATACTAATCCAACAACAAATTTAATGAGATAGACTAAAGTTTTCATAATTCCTCCAATTCATTAATTAAATTAACACCATCATTTAATTTTGATGACCACTTCGGATGCTTTATCTACTATGCTTCCCGCAGGCTCTTGGCTCATGGCTTCCCCTCCTTGAGCCATAAAAGATTGGTAAGCAGTTTTATCTACTACGGAAACAGCTATATCGATGATGTCTCCCTCTTTAGGTGGCCATGACGTATTACCCACCTGGACACTTCCAATCCATGAACCATCTTCTTTTAATCCTCGTATTCCATTGGGATGTCTTTGTAGATACCACCCAGATTTGTCGGAGGGTGGATCTATCGGACGAATCCATAATAATAGAAAATCTCTGTCTTTCTTTAATCCAGCAAAAGTACCCCGCACTTCACCAGTATATAATCCAATGCCACTTTTTGTAATATAAAAATTTTCTCCTGACTTTGGTTGAAAGATTGAGACATTTTGGTTGCTATCTGGCGGTGGCTGGGAAGAAACTGCTGGTTCATTAACGGCTATTGCGAATTCAACTATTTTCTTTTTTTTTACTGATTGACCTGCTGGGGGATTTTGGGAATTTGGTATAACACGGCCTCTTTCTATTATAGAATATCGGGGTTCAGGATGAGGTACAAGCCTTTTTCGTTCTAATACATCTTTTGCTTCATCCTCAGAAAGATTGTCTAGCACTGGTACTTTAACAAGACTTGGCCAACTATAATAAACTCCCACAGCTATAATGAGGGCAATGCCAGCCAATATGAGTGGCATTGCGACCTTCCACCTATTCCATTTATCGGTACCATGAAGTAACAATTTCAGAATTCCATTTAGTAGTAAACCTGTTGCAACTGCAATAATAACTGCTCGAATCAAGGCTTCATTGTCAAAATCCATTTTTTGTGTCCTCAGTTTTATTAAATTGATTATGATTTATTTTGTCAACAAATTTATAGCACATAACGTTTTGCATCAGTGGCGCAAGGCTTAAATGCACCAGACTTTCGGATTGAATCTAAACTTTCAAGAACGTTCTGGACATCAAATTTACGCCAGAGCCCTTGCCTCCACTGCATGCAATTGTTGGACGAAGCCGCTATCGCGGAGAAAAAATCCGTCCATTCTTTTATCTTACTTTTTTGATTTCATTTTTTGCTAAAATCATTACATTATGCCGGGTCAATCACTGACCGTTCATCTTTCACTAAAATAAGGAGACATCAGGTCATGAAAACTTCAAACAAAGTAAAATTCGACGCCTATTACCAACAGC
>CAJVYT010000601.1 GCA_913009765.1 uncultured candidate division Zixibacteria bacterium | reverse complement strand
TTGAGTCGATTGACGGCAAACGCTGATTTTGAAGCAAGGGCTGAGGCTGTTGGAAGGGCTTTTTCGAAGATGGTTTCGCAGTATCCGGCTGGCTACACATATCTCTTGTCGGCTGTTGATTTCATGGAGGGGCCCAGCCGGGAAGTTGTTATCGTGGGCGCCCCAGATGCAGTGGATACAGAGGCTATGTTAAATGCGTTGAGGGATGAATATTTGCCGAACACGGTCGTGCTCTTTAAACCCTCAGGCGAAAAAGAGCCTGAGATCACAGGGATCGCAGAATTCACACGAGACCACACAACTGTCGATGGAAAGGCTACAGCCTATGTCTGCACAAACCAAGCCTGCAAAAAACCGACCACAAACCCGGAAGAAATGATGAAGATATTACGACTATAAATGTGCTATTTCAAATCCATTATCCTCAAGTTTTTTAGCCGTAATACTTCTGTGACATTCTCTTGGTTCTAGTTCAAAACACATTAAACAGCTTGTGCCACGGTTTACGACTTTTTCAAGTTTCTTTAACTCATTGGTGTCATGATTCAATCGTTTCTCATATTCTTTGAAAAGCCAGTTATAACCTTTTGTTTTCAGATGAGCTCGTAGTTCTTTAGGAATGCCAAGCTTAGCCACGTGCAAATAATTAATCCCTACACTTTCAAGTCTATTTTTTAGTGTTCCGTTTGAAAAACCAGGTTTTCTACTATGGCCGTTTGCTCTTATGTCAACAAGTATTTCCACGTTATTTATCTGAAGGATTCTTACAAAGTCATCGATATCGCGTTTTTCATATCCGATTGTGAAAACAATCTTTTCTTTATTATTCATGAACGGAACGATAGTGCCTTGTAAACTATTCTCCCTCCTTTCAACTTCGTCATTTCGTTTGTGCATTACCTGCAAAATTCCATCAAGTTCCATATTGCCCTTTATGAATCTTTAACTATTGCCTATTAAACCTTATTGTTTTTTGGCGGGTAATAAAGCCCAATGATAAGCCAACTGGGCTGAAGGGAGTACATGCCCATATAAAAATATAAGTCTTTTTTAGTAATCATCTCATCAAAATATTTCTGCTTTATTTTCTCCCAAAGGATTTCTTTTGTAGAATACTTTGTTCTCCAACTTCTATATGATTGGAAGAGTTCCCAATCCTCACACGTAATATTGTGTTTCTTGCACGCTTCACCATGACAAGAAAATTGATATCGAAACACATGAGGTAAAACCTCTAAGTCTGTTCTCTTTTCACCGAACAGTGTCATTTGATAACTGGCCAATGTTTTTTCATTTTCATCTAGTTCTTCAGACATGTAAAATTCAAATAATTCCTTAGGTTTAATCAATCCAAGTGAAGTTTTATCTTCATCATAAGCGTCTCTCAACCTCTCCAATGATGTTTCAAGCTGAGGTAAAACGAATTTGCTCCGGGATTCCCAATCAACTGGACTTTTCGTTAAAGAACGGTCAACAACTCTTAAACTATCAGATCGAATTTTATAGCTTTCTTTACGCTTTAGTTTTTCATGTTTTGAATTATTCTTACAATCAACTTCAATCCAATCATATTTCTTAAATGACTGTTTGCCTCTGAAAATTTCAAATGGGATTGGATAGAGCCTTATCAACTCTCCTTCATCAGTAATTCCGGCAGTACACACACTTGAGTTATACTTAGTGCTTTGTTCTGGATAAGCTTTAACAGTTACTAAAACTTTCTTTTTTTCCCAACCCAATTTTAACAGCCTTTCCTTCTTGAATATCTTCGATTTAATCTATTATTTAATGCCTTATAAATCAATCTATGTTACATCCCAAAACTTTATACCTCTTCCGCTAATTTTTTGCTCATGCACGTTGCTCTTCTCTTTTCCGGCGGTAAAGATTCCAGTCTTGCCGCGTATCTTCTTGATCAAATGGGTTTTGACGTCCAGTTGGTTTGCGCATCATTCGGCGTGAACGACAACTGGAAGTATGCAGAGGAGAGTGCAGAAGCGCTCGGATATAGCTTTGAAGTGATAACTCTTAAACACAGCATTTTAGATGAGGCAGCGGATATTGTCATTCAAGACGGCTACCCCCGGTATGCGATAGACTACATCCACAAGC
>CAJVYT010000600.1 GCA_913009765.1 uncultured candidate division Zixibacteria bacterium | reverse complement strand
AGGTGCAATGCTCCGGTGTATCAACAACGTTCACCGGGATATTTTTTTTCTTTGCTATTTCGGATACCAGCCTGTTGACCTCAGGGTTGTCGGTGGCAGCAATCACCACTCGTTGGGATTGAATATCCTCGTCATCAAATTCTTTTGCAATATGACTGACCTCGCCCTTTTCTACCTGTTGTTTTAATGCGTCAGCAAGCTCAGGCGCAACAACCGTGACTCTGCCTCCACTGCGCCGGAGTAAAAATACCTTGCGTACGGCAATATTACCGCCGCCGATCACCAGGCAGTCCTGATCTTTGATATCTAAAAATACGGGGAGAAAGTCCATAATTTTTTCCTTTATAAACAGGAGATTAAAATACTAAATGCATGTAAATTATTAATTATCCTGGGGGCATTTTACATGGAAAACCTGTTAATAATCCAATAATGCAAAAAGGTAACCAATCTACATAATCTATGCTTGCGAATACTAAATACACATACCATAATCTTTGTAGTTGAAATGGGGGTTTTATGAGACTACTGAAATTATTCATATTAGTTCTATCGCTAGCAGTACCATCATTCAGCATTGCAAAGAATGTTTATGTAGAGCCATACGCAAAGCTTATCGATAACACGATTGCAGTCCCAGCTGGTCGATATATTTATTATCAATTAAATCTGGAATCAGGGTCGACTTTATTAGCAAAATTTAATGTAGCAGGAGGATTTGATAACAGAATAAATGTGTGGCTTCTAGACTTTAATAATTACAATCTATTCCGTGCTAACCGCAAATACTCATATTACAAAGGGACATCAGGAACAGTTAAAGGAGTAGCAGGCTATAAATTTAAGATACCTAGAGCAAATACCTATTACCTCGTCATTGATAACAGACGCGCATTATTACTTAAAAGGATAGTATATTTGTACGTTTACAAGCGTACGGAGCATGAGCCACAAAAAATCAAGATAAAAAGAGAAGCTTATGAAAAACTCTACGGAGGATTAAAGAGATTATTCAGATTTAAGGATTTCAAGATATTCGTGAGACACTGCGGAATGGAAAACGCATTCTCAGATCCAAACATAACAATGTGCGTTGAGTTAGATAATAGTCTAACTCGACAAAGGCTACCGGGCGCATATATTTATGTATTTTTTCACGAAACTGGACACACCTTATTAAAACTCTGGGGATATCCATTATATGATAACGAGGATGCAGCAGATGAATTTGCAGCCGTAATGACAATATTATTGAAAATCGAAAATACTGCATTGTCGGCAGCCAAGTGGTGGAGTAAACCTATATCACGTAGAGTGGCTCTCTCAAAAATATGGGTAGATGATCGCCATACCATATCGCCTCAGAGAGCACGCAATATAGTGCGTTGGCTGAACACTAAGAATAAATTGATGAGGCGATGGTTTAAAGTGTTAGCCCCTAATATGACCAATGAGGCACTCAATGCAGTACTTCAGCTGAAAGAACCTTGGGTAAACCGTGAATTAATTCGAAATGAACTATCCAGACGAAAAAGTAGCCCAACACATGCGGACAGTAGAGAAACAATAAAGACCAAGTTACGTGAAGCAATTAGTCTTACGGCAGCCCTAAAGACAGCGATAGATATAGCAATTAGCGAAGGGTCCACGTTAGGGAATATTCCAAAGAACCCTACTGCACTCGGTTTAGCGCAGCCTGAGAAATATAGAACTAAGTATGTTAATAGTATAACCCACGACACAACAGGAAGAATAATTATTATACTACAAACCATACCAGAGCTAGGTGATGCATCAGGTAAAAGTATTATTATTGTGCCAAGAAAGAATGGTAGTACACTGCGTTGGTTTATCAGTAAAAGCAGCACAGTACCCTCACACCTTCTTCCAAACTAATAAGCAAGTAGCCTGGATGTAGTATAGCGAAATCCAGGTCCAATCAATGTAATTTCCCGGATGCTGCTATGCGTTATCCGAGCTACCTAGGAGACTGTAAATAATTCTGTGTAACTGCCCGGTTAGAATTGTTCCGGCATCCGGTCTGGAAACTCAATCATAAACCGATTCAGGGCATTCTTCCAATGGTGGATGGGCATGGTCCATTTCTTCGAGG
>CAJVYT010000599.1 GCA_913009765.1 uncultured candidate division Zixibacteria bacterium | reverse complement strand
TCACTGCTGTCCCGTTAACATATTAGTAATACATAGTAAGTCACTGATTTTATGAAACCTCAGCGTGTTCGAAGAAATTGAAGACATGAGATCGCACAAATCCATATTCAGTGTAATTCCTTCTCCCTCCGGGACTCTTTTCAGTACCCCCTTGAGGGGTAGAAGGTTAGGATGAGGGGATAAATAAAACAGTGAGTTATCTATCATGATTCCCTCACCCCAACCCTCTCCCTAAGGGAGAGGGAGTTAACGGGACAGCAGTGATGAAAAATATTAATCAACAAACAGTTGCAGATAAAATTAATCTAGCCGTTGATGCGGAAGGACTCGGGCAATTTACTGGTCATCAGAAGCAAAGCACAAAGCAGAAAGTGCCTGCGTTTATCCGGATGCAATGGATTTTAACAAAACCGGTATTTGCATTGAGGAATATCAAGCAATGTTAGATGTTACTAATTATCTGAAAAATCGCTAGTAACAATTAGGAATAGAACATGACAAAAAGAGAAGACGTACTTTGCTACAAATTGAAGAAAAAAAATGTACAGCTCAAACATGTGGCAGAAGTTGGAGTGTATTTACCACAAACCTCGAACATTGGAGCTTTTGCTAAAGAAGGGATCAAATCTACATTTGTAGAACCTGACCCCAGTTCGGTAGAAGCAACGAAAGAATATTTTTCTGATATGGAAAATGTAAAAATATATCCTGTAGCCGTTTTTGATAAATCAGGTAGTGTTGAACTGGTTCAACGGAAGGCTTCTACATATTTAAAAGTATTGGATTCATCACCTGCAATTGTTAATGATGAATATAAGGTTGATGAAAAAGACACTTTTACCGTTGATGCGGTAACATTTGATGAGATCGATGATGGAAGTATTGATTTGTTAAGTATCGATATTGAAGGTGGAGAGTGGTTTGTCATTAAACATATGATAAGTCGTCCACTTGTATTATCTATCGAAACACACGGAGCAATGTATACAAACCCTTATATCGATGAAATTAATCAATGGATATTAGAAAATGAATATATCGTCTGGTATATGGATAGTAGTGATACGGTATATGTGAAAAATGGGCTTTTTAATATTACATTTATGGATAAATTGAAACTTGTTTTAACCAGCATTGGACTGGGTTACAAAAAATATCGTAAAACAATAAAACGCAAAATTAAAAATTTATTTAAATCTTAACCGGTTTAGCCAGTCCCGCAATGCTTGTTTATTTTCATCATTTAAACAGGAAATTTAATATTAGCTGCGATTAATATTTGATAACGAGTAATTAAAGATAAACTATGTGAATTTTATCGGTAATTGTGAGCATTTTTACAGATGCTTGATCTTTATGCATAAAAAAATGGAGGCTAAAGCCTCCATTTTTATTGATGTAATTATATGCTTAAGCCGTATGACGACGTTTAAATCCAAAAAAGCCAAGAAGAGCAGAGCCAAATAGTATAGCTGCGCCCGGTAATGGTACGGGTGAAATATTAATACCAGCTAAAGCGTAGTCGCTGAATGAATCCAGGTTACCCGAGAATACAAGCGAAAAAATATTTTGACCTGTAAAACCTGTCGCATAAAATCCGCCAGCTAATAAATTATCTCCGAAATATTGATTGCCATTAATAATTGCTCTTTCACCAGTTTGTTCAGTAGAGAAAAGGTCAAGAAGCAATATGTCAGAAACATCCACTGCTTCATTAAAGCTAACAGTTATAGTTTGCGCACCACCTTGGTTGATTTCATCCGGGTTGCTGCTACCTACACCAATACCATCGCCCAAACACATTAGCTCGTTATCGGGTTGGCCTGCTTGGCACCCCGCTCTTTCTGAAGAACCGCTGTTAAAAGTGAGATAACCGCCAGTTGAACTAAGTGTGACATTATCAACAGTAACAGAAGTTAAATTATTGCCGTCAAGGGCATCTTTCCAACTTTGATCGGTAAAATCAATTAGTGTGGCATGCACAGAAACTGAAACTGTAAAAAGGGAGATCGGAAGAGCACACGTCTGAACTCCAGTCACACTGATATACCTCGTATGCCGTCTTCTGCTTGAAAAAAAAAAAAAAAAAAAATAACAACAAAATGCAATATATCAAATACACA
>CAJVYT010000598.1 GCA_913009765.1 uncultured candidate division Zixibacteria bacterium | reverse complement strand
AAATATTTACATGAACTGTTTATGCATGTAATCCCCATTGACGAATTTCGTTTAAATTGGAAGCGGGATTGGTATGGTAAATTCAATCAATTTAAAGAAATTGTGCATCTACCAGAAATACGTGTATATGATTTGGAACCATTAATAGCACGTTTTGCTAAATCTATTTCCTCCATTGGAATATCAACATGGTCATCATGCGAAGGTCATTGGGGTACCCCTGCCTATGTTATTTTTGATAGGAAGTATCATCGTATCTGGTTTCAAACCTTATTGAATAAGTTTACCTGGGTATGCACTTCGCTCCAGTTTTCCTTTGAAATTCGTGCGTGATTTTTCCAATTAGGTTTAAATATCCTTGCCAGAAACCGGGTCGATCATAACAGCCTGTTCAATTAGGCGAAAAAATAGTTTTCCCCGTGATTTAGATGCTCTTCGATTAAAGCGGAAAGTATACTCATCGAGGTAGTAATCTAAATGAGAAGATTTTATAGCACCTTGATAAGTCCCGAGCATCCACCTTTTAAACAGAGAAACTAAAAGATGTGCATGAGGCAACATATCTTCATCAATATTGCCGGCAGATGCACTTTCTTGTATTATGTTGTGAGTATAGCCTTCAGTTTTCAATTGGTTATACCCCACCCATCCGTCTGTTTGTATTGTGCTTCCTAATTCAATACTTGTTTTTACGAATGTGGTAAGATTGGAAGCGGAGGCATCAATAACTCTTTGAAGACGTATGCGACCTAGCTTTTTGCCTTTAACCTCAGTAGCAATCAATACCAAATCCTTACCCCCTGCCCCTCTTCCTCGTTTACCAGCTTTTTTACCACCGATGTAAGTTTCATCCACTTCGACTAACCCAGATAATTTGTTACGGCCTGAACATACCATCGCCCGTCTCAGTTTATGTAGCCACTCCCATGCTGTATGATAGCTACCCAATCCAAGCTCTCGTTGTAATCCTAATGCATTTGTACCATATTTTTGACTGGTTATATGCCACATTGCATGAAACCATAACCGTAATGGCTTACGACTTCCATGGAAAATAGTTCCACTTATGATAGAAGTTTGAAACCCGCAATTTGAACAATGAAATAGATCTCGATTGGTTGACCAGCCTTTAGGGTTTCCACAACGTGAACACTTAAACCCAGAGGGCCAGCGAATGTTTATTAAGTATTCTCGACACTTGTTTTCAGTCGAAAAACGATCTTCAAATTCAAGCAATGCTTTTGGGTAATCCTCCATAAGGTGAAAGCTTACCTTTTTAATCAACTGGAGTCAAGTGCATACCCAGGTAGATTAATTGATGTTACCACCCGAAAGGAAGGGTTGTCATATGCATGAATAATTAACGTTCATATTTATTATTATTTGTCAATTACGCTGAACGCAAAAAAGGCTTGTACTTAGGGAGCAAGTACAAGCCTTCTAATATTTGACCCCAAGGGGATTTGAACCCCTGTTGCCGGGATGAAAACCCGGTGTCCTAGGCCAGGCTAGACGATGGGGCCTGGAATATATCACTATGACTATATAAAGTGAGGGCAGAAGGACTCGAACCTTCGACAATCGCCTTAAAAGGGCGGTGCTCTACCAACTGAGCTATGCCCCCCGTATATTTATATTGTTAAAATTTCGTCTGATTTCTGCTTTAAAAGCACATTTATTTTAGCTTCGTTTTCGTGTATAAACTTCTGTATCTGTTCTTTTGCCTTTTTTGCTTCGTCCTCAGTTAACACTGAATCCTTTTCTTCTTTATCAATATGTTTATTTGCATCACGTCTTATATTCCTGATAGAAATCTTAGACGCTTCTGTCATGTCCTTTATTTGGGCAACAATCTTTTCCCTTCGATCTCCGCTTAAAGGTGGTATGAGTACTCGAATAATCTTTCCATCAGTATTTGTGGTTAATCCCAGATCCGATTGTGATATAGCCTTATCAATGTCTTTTATAATGGAAGGATCGTAAGGGCTGATGATTATCAATTGTGGTTCCGGTGCTGTAATATTTGCAATTTGTTTAATTGGAGTAAGAGAACCGTAACAACTGACTCTAACATTTTCAACAAGAGATCGGAAGAGCGTCGTGTCGGGAAAGAGTTTAAATTTT
>CAJVYT010000597.1 GCA_913009765.1 uncultured candidate division Zixibacteria bacterium | reverse complement strand
CATCTTGATAGAAGCCGGACCCATACCATGTTTTATACGCGTGCCCTGAATGCGGGTGCTGAAATCATTGCCCATCTCATCCTGGTAGTTGCCGTGAAATTTCTTGCCAAGGAATGTGGCAATGTTCTGAGGCTTTACCGTATGAATGGCAGTTCGTGTGAGTGTATCGTATATTGTCTGTAAATACCTCTGCCGTTTGTTTCTTTTTTAAAAAATAAATTAAAAAAATATTAGCAGTTTTCCACATTTCCACATGGCTTAACACTTCTGCCTTTAGTATAATAAATATTGCCTAATATTTAATCCCTTTTTAGTTCCGACTTGTTCGGGTTAGGAATATTAGATCAAAATATTTTTTCCAGGGAAGAGCTTCCACTGGAGAAAATAAAGCTGAAGAAAAAATCCCATAATACCGCTTTGCCCATTGAAGAGAAGGAAAGCATACGCTGGCTGGATTCAATGAGAAAAACGGATATCTCATTTTAAAGGGCAAAACAAGAAGGTTGTCACCATAGCTGATCGAGAGGCGGATATTTACGACATGTTTCTTTTGGCTGACAGGATTAATACCAATGTATTAATCCGTGCTTCTCATAATAGAAAAATAAATAAAACTGCAATTAATTCCGATATTTCAGGGACAATTCAGGTTAGAGTTCCCAGGAAAGACCGCAAGCCGGAACGCTTAGCAACATGTAATATTAAGTTCAGTAACGTCAATGTCTTTCCATCTCGAAATTATAAAGGGTCTAACTTTCTTTAGACCTCACTGTAGCATGTATATCTAAATTATGCTATTATTTTTTATGGCTGTTTCATAATGTTTCTCAGGTAGGAGGTCAGTGAAAATATCCTGTACACAAACCGTTGTCAATCGCCACATAAGGTTTGTGCAACAGACTAATCAAAGGAGGGATAATATAATGAAAAAAGTTTTTATTTCATCGGTCTTTTTTGTTTTAGTGTTTAATTTAACAAATGTTGTGCAAGCATGGGGATACGATGCTTACTTGAAAGAAGTAAATGGCAGCGAGTTGTCAGTGGCGATAAAAAGCCTGAGAGATGGTAAATCAAATGTGGTTGTTTATGTTCAATCTATAAAAGATGCGTTAGATGCAAATGGAAAGCCTGGAGATAGTACTGCCGGTATCATTTTTCGGAATAAATATAAATTAACACTTTCTCCAAATGATGAATTGACCATATACAAATTAAATATCGATACATCTAACGCAATATCAAATAAGTGGTATCTCTTAGTAGTTGATTTCCAGGAAATTAGGAAACGTATATTTCTAAAATGTAAAATTAATAATGGCCAGTTTCAGGATATGAGTGTTTTTAATCCTGACTTGTGAGCTTGTGATGAATTACTTGACAGTGCTAAGTTCTATTTATCCTTGCCTGAAAATCTTAAAAGACAATTCAGCGCCCCATTATAGCTGCTTCTCTATAAGCTTTCCAAGTCGCGCATGGTTGTTGACTAAAAATAATTTTCTAACCATATAGCTGTTGTGACAACTCCGAACATAATATCCCAAGGGACATCCGCTCCGCAAGAATGCAGCATAAGCAATAACTTTAAGGCGGACATTGAGGTCTGATGTCAATAGTGGACACCAAATAGCTCATGCCGACAATCTTTTTTGATAGAACTGTTTTTCAGAAGCAGCAGGCGATAGATACCCCAGCCGCTTCTGCTTCCTCTGACGATTATAGAAAACCTCTATGTATTCTGTAATGTCCTGAATTGCTTCTTGCCTCGTTCTGTAAATGTTGTGATGTACAAGCTCTTGTTTAAGCATTCCCCAGAAGCTCTCCATAGGGGCACCTCAGGCACAATTTTTTAATTGATAATTGCCGTAACAATCTGATATGTTAAATAAATTTCAATCTCTATAAAGGAGGCAGGTGAATGAATAATAAGATAATAGCAGCAGCAGCAATTTTTCTGCTGGTTTTCGCTTCAACCAGTTATACACAGAGCAGTTCCATAGGTCTGAAAGTCAGCACACTGGGAGCAGGTCTGGAAGCAGAGAGGTCTTTCACGAACTCAACAGGCATCAGGATAGGCATAAACTATTTCCCTTATGACCGCACCGAGACATTGGATGATATAGAATACA
>CAJVYT010000596.1 GCA_913009765.1 uncultured candidate division Zixibacteria bacterium | reverse complement strand
CTTTGACATCTTTGTAATCTATATTTGTAAACAGCTCTTTTACAGCTGTTTTGTCCAGTAAGGAAATCCCTAATATTTGTAATATTTCGTAGGTTGAATGCTCTATTTTAAGGTCATGCCCTATGATTGCAACAAGACAATACGCAATAATTGCGGTATATATTTGAGTTCGCACAGCGTTTTCAGAAGTCCCCCAAAAGGACTTTATTTTCAGGTGTTGTTTTATCCATTTAAAAAACAACTCAATTTGCCACCGGTTTTTGTAAAGTAAGGCTATTTGTTCTGCCGAGAGTTCCATGTTGTTGGTCAAAAAAACAAATGTCCGCTTGGTTTCATCATCGTAGAATTTAACCCTGCGGATTTTGGCCGGATAATTCTTTGAGACATAAAAGCCTGTCAATTTACCTATTTGGTCACATTGTACTCCTTTGGTTTTGTATGCCTTTCGGGAATACATCCTTCTGAATTTAAGGTTAGATTTTGCACGTACAACAAAAAATGCTGACAGAACAGTTATCTTGTACAAACGCGCATAATCAACATATCCCCGGTCAAAAACATAATATGCATCGCTTTCATATGGAATGGAATCCATCGCGTTCATATCGTTTACCGATGCTGCCGTAATATGAATAAAAGCAGGAATCTGAGTAGTGATATCGTAAAGCGTGTGAAGTTTGATACCTCCTTTTGTTTTACGAAACCTTGCCCACCAGAATACGCTCAGGCAAAGGTCAATAGTTGAGGAATCAAAAGCATATACTTTACCTTTAACCTCAAAATTGTCATTCGCTCGTTTGTTGCGTGCAAGGTCAATCAAATGATATGCAAACTCCTCAAATATCTTGTAATTCCGCTTTTCATTTGCCTTTGCAAGGTTACTTCGGGTCACACTTTTGCCAAGTCCAAGATGATAGGTTTTCCGGCTGTGGGCATCAATGGCCACTATCAGGTCCCGTAAACTATCACGGTTGGTAAGTTGCCCAAAAATCATGCAAAGCATCTGGTTCCAGCAGCTAAAATGCCGGACATATTTATCGCCATCATAGCGAATCACAATACCGTCAAAAACCCGTTTGGGAAGAAATTCTGTTAACTGTGCGAAAACATATTTACCGTTATTCATAGTGGATTATTTTCCACTAATAACGATTTCAAATCGACACGTAGCTAAAACGCTCGTAAAATATAGATTACCAATGATTTCAAAGAACGTTATCTAATTTTTAGTGGACAGTAGTGACCCCATATACTTCCTCAAATTTATTCGAATTATCCCGATAGTCCTTCACAAATTTGAGTTGCCTATGAACTAATTCTCTGAAACTGTGAACAAAGCTTATATCGAACTCAGGTTGAAAGATGCTTCTTATATTTTATGTAAGAAAGACTAGCGATGACAACAATGATTATCATTGAATAGTAAACAAACGAAGGTACACCTGGAGTGAAATCGCTTTTACCGTAGGAGTGCATCCCCGATAAAAAGTAATTTACACCAAAAAAGGTCATTATGATAGAGCTGATACTTAACAGCGAAAGCAGGTTAAAAGAATAGATTCCTCTTAACGGCGGAATAAGGCGGGTATGTAAAACTAAAGTATAAACAAGGATACTAATGAGCGACCATGTTTCTTTAGGATCCCAACTCCAATAAGTTCCCCAACTTTGATTTGCCCAAATGCCGCCAAGAAAAGTACCAATTGTAAGAAGAAATATACCGATAATGAGTGACATCTCGTTAATGTAGGATAAGTCTTTGATATTTTTTGTAATTCTTTCTTTGTTCTTATCATTGAGAAAAACCATCAGGAAAAGTATCAGTAGTCCTAAAATAGCACAAAGACCAAGAAAACCGTAACTGCCGGTAATAATTGCAACATGAATTGTGAGCCAGTAGGATTGTAACACCGGAACCAGATTTGTGATTTGTGGATCCATCCAACTGAGATGAGCCACCAAAAGAGTGACTCCGGCAAGAACCGCCGTGGCAGCTAAAACCAATTTATTCTTTTTCGAAAAAAATATTCCGGAGAGAAGGGTTGCCCATGCAATGTAAATCATACTTTCGTAGCCGTTGCTCCAAGGTGCATGTCCTGATATATACCACCGTAAACCCAACCCAAAAGCGTGAAT
>CAJVYT010000595.1 GCA_913009765.1 uncultured candidate division Zixibacteria bacterium | reverse complement strand
ATCTCAGGCAGTATTAACAATTATTTGGAAAGCCAGGGTGGCTACATTATGTATATCGATTCAACTTGCGATGGCCGCGCTCCCCACCTGTTAACCTGTATAGATGGCGGCAGTGGTTTCATCCTTTACAGTCAAAAACTTGTAAGTGAAAATCAAAACGACCTGGAAAATGCATTCAGGAATGTGAAACAATTATTCGGTAACCCTTTATGTTGTGTCCATGATATGGGACGTGGTATAAATAAAGCTATAATGATGGTGTTCCCTGGAGTAGTACAAGTGATTTGCCATTTTCATTTACTGCGTGATATTGGTAAGGATTTATTTGGCAGTACATATCAAAATGTAAGAAAATCATTGTCTTCCAAACATATATATGCCGATATTCGTTATCAAATCAAAGCATTGGAGAAATTAATTGGTGATTCAAAAACAGCCCGTGAACTTTTCTATCGGATAAAGGATTGCAAGGAAAATTTAGCGGAGCTTTTACAGGGAATTTTGTACGGCTATTTGCAGGAGCTAAAATTACGGGAGAATAATGGTGATGGATACGGGTTCCCGTTTGACAGGCCTAAATTAGTGTATTACAATGACCTTAAAAGAATTCATGCAGAAATGGAAACCATCGAAAATTTTCAAGTATTTGAGCATGATTTGTTGTTAAAATGCCGGTTTTATAAGATAAAGGAAGTTCTCAGCATGGTATTGTCTGATAATAAGTTGGCAGGTGAAGTGAAAGATTTAGAGTTGCATATTGAGTATTTTGACCGGCTTCGTGATATCATGCGTATTGCGATACCCGGTGACAAAAAAGGATTGAACGACCCGGGAAAAATCACAAGCGAAAAGGAACTCTGCGATGTTGAAACCGAACTAAAAAAGTATCTTGAGAACTTTAAAAAGCAAAAGCATAAATTGCCCAAAGTACAGAGTGTCATCAAACAATTAGAAAAATATTGGGACAAGATATTTGTTAGGGGGATAGAAACAACAGTACAAGGAGAGCCAAAAACAATCATTCCACAGCGAACCAACAATATATCAGAACAATTTTACCGAAGATTAAAACAACTTTTAACCCAACTTGAGCAAACGGATCGTTACTTGCCTGATAATCAACAGATTGCGTCAATGGTACACTACATATTTTTTTACTGGTTTAGGGAATTCTTTTATTCCCATGATTTTATAGATATGCTCCACCGGCTTTTCCGGTAATGACACTTTTCTTATATGCACTTCTTTGGTTCTCATCTTCATTTTAATAGTGTTCATCTTTTGAGAGTTCATAGTCCGTACTATGTTTGTCCAATCTGTGTTGATGTAATGCTCTTTGAGCCGATGGCGAATCGCAGTAACTATCTGATAAGCCATCAGTCCCAAGTGTATGTGGGCTGTTGAGTATTTATCTTTTTGATGAAAAACAGGACGAATGCGCAGATCGGTCTTTAAGCATCTAAACGTTGACTCCACTTCTCTGATAGTATTGTATATATCCCATATTTGCTCATCGGTATTGCCATTCAAATTGGTACGGATAAAATACACACCGCAACGATCATTTGGGGCAGAACCCTTCTTCGTCCAACTAATCTGCACGGCTTTTCCCTTTTCTTCTTTTACTTCAATATCGTAATTGCCGTGTATCCGTTTACAGCTTTCCTTCGCCCTGCCTATGCGCTCCCACACTTTATTTATCTTTTTAGTTCCACCTTTTTTGTGAATACCATGCTGTATAACAGTGAGTTTTTCTTCGAACTTTTGCTCGGATCTGGTTAGCATCGAATGTTCCTTCTTCTCCTTCATCTCACTTTTTACCAACAGCCATTTATCGGGTTTGTTCGTTGTGTCAAGTAGTTTAATCTCGATTTTATTCTTTCGTTTGTCGGTTATCTCAGTCATCTCCATGACTTACGACTTCTTGACTTATGACTTACGACTTCTTGACTTATGACTTCTTATCTGTCTTAAACATAAATTCGGTCGCAAGACTGATTTGATTAATATGACTGGATTAGTTCAAAATAATTAATAACTTCGCAATCTTAAATAAAACACAAACATGAATGGATCAAAAGAGATACGAAACGCCCTGATTTCAGTTAATTGCAAAGATAACCTGGAGCCGGTAATACATGAACT
>CAJVYT010000594.1 GCA_913009765.1 uncultured candidate division Zixibacteria bacterium | reverse complement strand
TATTTTGTGTTTTTTTTTTTAATGATACGGCGACCACCGAGATCTACACTCTTTCCCTACACGACGCTCTTCCGATCTTATCCTTTAGATTTTGTTTGAATGATTTTAAGGATAAACAAATAAAAAAGTGGTGTCAAATTAAATTTATAATAGATTCTTAATAGAACTTAATAGCTCAGGTCAGGTCTCCCCGATACCTGACAATTATGATATCCTGAGATTTCAGCAATCGTCAGACGCTCCTGTCTGCCAATCTTCACACATTTCATACAAACATTCACTATTTTCACATCACACTGCATACTATGAATAATTAAATTATGAAAGAGAAAATACTATGCACAAAATCACTACAAAAAATATTACCAAAAATGGCTTTAAGCCAATTTTTCAGGTAAAGCTATTTCGTCGTAACCGCATACAACTACCTTGCTTACAGCGGAAAACAGCACTGAAAAACGGCTAAAAAAAGATGTTTTATATGCGAAACGAACCCATTTTAAAAACAACAATGTTGGATTCCCAATCAAGAGACTGTGTCGTAATACAAAATATTAGTTCACAAACCCGCTTTGCGGATTCAGGAACTAACATAACATGGTGAAAATTCGTATTGTGACACAACCTCCAAGTTGGGAATGACATTGGCGGAGTTAGGAATGACAAATGATAGATCTACATTGAGGGGCGTGATTGTAACGATGAGGTCGCAGATTCCTCAAGAGCAAGAAGTTTTTTCTCGGCACGTTTACGATCATCTATATCTAAAATAGTTTTTCTGATACGAATAGATTTTGGAGTCACTTCAACCAGTTCATCATCACGAATCCATTCCATTGCCTGTTCGAGAGTCATCCTTCGGGGAACATCAAGTTTGACCCCTATATCTTTATTTGATGCCCGATGGTTGGTCAGTTGTTTTTTCTTTGTCGGGTTGCAGGTCATATCCATACTGCGTGAATTTTCGCCGACAATCTGTCCTGTATAAATTCGTTCGGTAGGTTCGATAAAACTGACTGAACGTTCTTGCAGTCCCTCCAAAGCATAGGAAGTTGCCGGACCTGTTTCAATTGAGATAACAGAACCTTTTGTTCGAGAAATAATTTCACCGCACCACGGACCATAACCGTTAAAACGAGATGCCATGATACCAAGTCCTCGAGTATCGGTGAGAAATTCAGAACGGTAGCCGATAAGCCCTCGTGTAGGAATTTTAAATTCTATACGGATAACATTGGTACCGGCATTTTCAACAGTAGTCAGTTCACCTTTACGTTTGGCAAGTTTTTCAATAATAATGCCCTGATGTTCTTCGGGAACATCTATGATTAGCTGTTCCATAGGTTCCAGTACGTTGTCATCTTCGTCATGATGGATAATAACCTCAGGGCGAGAAATACAGAACTCAAGTCCTTCGCGACGCATTTCTTCAATTAAGATGGCAAGATGAAGTTCACCTCGTCCTGAAACTTTAACACCGTCAGCACGCCCGATATCTTCCATACGAAGAGCGACATTGACCCGAAGTTCTCGTTCGAGACGGTCTTTTAACTGACGGAGCATAATAGCGGTTCCATCTTGACCGGAAAAAGGTCCATTGTTGACTAAGAAAAACATTGAAAGGGTTGGTTCTTCAATTTCAAGAGGTTTTAATGCGTTGCTTGTATCTTCATCTTTTGAGAATGTATCACCAATACCTATTTCAGGCGGTCCGGCAAGCCAAACAATATCACCGGCTGATATTTCATCAGTTTTAACTCTGGTAAGTCCGCGAGTCACCCACATGTGGACACCCTTGACTTTTGACGAAGAATCTACTGTCCAGCCTTTTTCATGGTCGGCAGTATCATTTAAACTTGTAGCTATGCGAGTGAAATCTTCACCTTTTTTGAGTGTACCTCGTTGTACTCGACCGCATCCGATTTGTCCGATATAGTCATTCCAGTCAAGCGAACTGACTTGCATTAAAAAGTCACCCTCTTGGTCAACATCAGGAGCAGGGACTTCATCGATGATAGTTTGAAAGAGAGCATCCATTCCCGAATGCTCGTCTTTATCTAAATCATTTACAAACCATCCGTCAAGACCCGAACCATACAGCACCGAAAAATGTGCCTGCTCATCGGTGGCACCTAATTCGATAAACAGATCAAATG
>CAJVYT010000593.1 GCA_913009765.1 uncultured candidate division Zixibacteria bacterium | reverse complement strand
TCTAAATTGATAATCCTCCTTTGAAATACAAGGTATTCCATGAGTGCCGGTTGTAAGTAAAAGTGAAAGTACAAGCAACGCTGGAAATACAAACTTCCTAACAGCCACTACCTTATATCCAAGCTTCCTACGCATTCTTACCGCACTTCCATCTTTTGCTTCCACCACCTAAGAGCCAGCTTTGGAAAAATTAAAATGATTTCTAAGCGTTATTACAAGTAATCCTATTTAAAATAACAAGGAATAATGTTCTATTTACGTAACCACGGTCATCTGAGAAATCATTTTTCGAGCTTCTTCTAAGTTTCACTCCAAATCGCATCAGTTGTCATCTGGATAAAATAACCCCGGCCTGCCTCCAGGGTCTTTAGGTCTGAAAACTGCGGCATAGACGGATTGTAATATTGCCAGTTGTCTGTGGTTGCGTTGAAATAGAACACCCAATCATAGCTGCCTGCGATTGAAGACAAAACTGTTGGCAGGCTATAGTTTGCCACGCCCATTGGCGGTGCGAACATGTTCGATCTCGTTAGGAGATGCACCGTGAGTCCTGTGAACTTGGGGCCGGTGAAGTTGAGTGTTGCGTTTTCTGTAATTTGGATGAAGTAGCCCCTGCCCGGCTCAAGCTCGGTTAGATCTGAAAACTGCGGCATAGATGGGTTGTAGAACTGCCAAACATGAGTGGTTGCATTAAAGTAAAAAAGCCACGTATATTTACCGGAAATCGAGTAAATAGCGTCAGGAAGTGAGTAGTTTGTAATGTCCAGTGGAACACCGAACATGTTCCAACCAGTTGAGAGGTCAAGAGAACTGAGGTTTGAGCCATTGAGCCATCCATTAGGGGATGTAAATGGGAACATGTCTTGGTTGCCTCCACCACCTATATTTCTCGGTGAATCACAAAAATAATCAGAATTTGAATCAACGCAGCCTTCACTTGGATCATCAAAATCACTCCAATAATTTCCTCCACTCGGATAGCCGTTGTCCCAGGTGTTGTTGCCGTTGTCTGAAGCTTGAATAGTATTTGAAACTATATTATTGTGGAAAAACGAATTGTTATCATTCTTAGATTCAATTATGATCCCATATTGATTTGTGTTAGATATACTGTTGTTTATTAAGATGTTGTTATTGCTTGAAAATCGAAGATTGATCCCATAGAAATTTGAATTAAACGTATTTTTGGTGAGGTAGTTATTTGAACTATACCTAAAATAAGTCCCCATATAGTTGTATGAGGAGTTAATGCTTGAAATATTTGAATAATCAGTTCTCATTAATAGAAGGCCATTATTTAATTTAGATGTTGAACCTTTGATTGTTAGATTTGTAATATTCGAGTTATCTGCATTACATAAAATCAGCTGGGAAAGAGTTTGGTTCTGTAGATTTACTGAATAATTAAAGTATTTTAATTGAAGATTGTTTGAACCCGTGGTGTTTAGAATTATGTTATTACATTCTAGGTCTGTGCTTGCATAAGTATCTATGTCAAAAACTCCATTTTCCCTGGCAATATTATCTCTAAGGCTGTTTCCTTGAGAAAAAGCAATGTAAAACCCTTCAACTGAATTATTTTCTGCACTGTTGTTGCGGATTTTATTATTATTTGAGTATGCTATAGAAAAACCGTCCATATTAAATGATGCTGAATTGTTTACGATTTTATTATTATTAGCTACAAAGAGGCGTATTCCATGAATGTTGTTGACCATGTTGCAACTAGAGACCTTCGCATAATCCGACCAACCCAGATAAATACCTGCGGAGTTACCCAGATTTGCACCTTTTACCGTAAATCCGCTCACATTAACCCAGTTCGCCGTTATCTCGACAACATGGTCGCTTGGATTTGAAGCATTTATAACTGTCACATCCGCCCCGCTGCCTACGAGGTTTATGGACTTGTTTATGTCGATGTTTTCATTATATGTGCCGGGGCCGACTGATATTGTGTCGTTTTCGCTGGCATCATCAATTGCGGAGATCGGAAGAGCACACGTCTGAACTCCAGTCACACTGATATATCTCGTATGCCGTCTTCTGCTTGAAAAAAAAAAACAAATATCATAAAGCAGACGTAGATCAGGTTCTTGATTCATCCGTACCATAATAATAATCAGAGAGTAAGAGCGAGATATCGTCGAGCAACACC
>CAJVYT010000592.1 GCA_913009765.1 uncultured candidate division Zixibacteria bacterium | reverse complement strand
CTGAGTTCAGACGTGTGCTCTTCCGATCTAAGAGATAGTTGATGAACTTGCAATGCAAGTTGGTCTCTATCCATATGTTTCTGGCCTAAAAGAATTATCACTGCGAAATGCTATTCAGCATGCTGCCCATAGAGCTGATGGAGAAATGGCTGATTTTGTGCTTCATAGTTCACAAGCACGTGTTTTACGCAAGCTGATAGCTGGTGACTCAATAATCTTAAGTGCTCCCACATCATTTGGCAAAAGCTTACTTATTGATATCACCATTTCTTCAAAGAACTTCGATAATATTGTTTTAATAGTCCCAACATTAGCTTTAGTAGAAGAAACTAGGCGACGCATGTCTCGTTTCGTTGATCGATATTCAATTATTACATCAAACAATCAGAAGTTAGGTGATAAAAACATCTTTGTTTTTACTCAAGAACGTTTTCTTGCTATGGAGAATGAAATCCCAGATATTGATTTTTTTGCAATAGATGAATTTTATAAATTATCCATTTCTAGTGAAGGGGGGCGCGCAACACAACTAAATCAAGCCTTTCTTAAATTGACTAATACCGGTGCTCAGTTTTATATGCTAGGCCCATTAATTAGAGCAATCCCAGATATTGTCAAAGAAAAGCTTAATTGTAAATTTATAATAGAAGACTTTCAAACAGTTGCTATAGAGCTTCATATAGTGTCTAAAAAACCAAATAGAGAAGAAGCCTTAGCAAATTTATTAGATACGATAGATGGTCAGACAATGATATATTGTCAGTCACCTGCTAGTACACGGAAATTGCTAAAATCATATTTAGAATTAAGGGAAGTGGAATTATCCTCTGATGAGGAGCTGATCGAAGCAGCAAGATGGACGGCAGAGCATTACCATGATCAATGGCTTGTATCTGTAGCTCTACAACATGGGATTGGAATACATCATGGACGGCTTCCTATGTCGTTAGGGCGATTTATGATTAGAACCTTTGAAGAAGGGAAATTAAATATTCTTCTATGTACATCAACGCTTATAGAGGGTGTAAATACTGCCGCCAAAAATGTCATTGTCTATGACAATAAGCTTAATAGAAAGTCACTAGACTTTTTCACATTTAATAACATCAGAGGTCGCTCTGGTCGTATGTTCAGACATTTTATTGGTCATGTTTATGTCTTTGATGAACCACCACAGGAAGATTTACCATTTGTTGATATGCCTGCTATAAATCCAACAGATACAACACCTAGCAGTTTGTTGATTCAACTTTCAAATGATGATGTACCTGAGGCACTCAGAGAGAAAGTTGATAAACTATTAAATCAAGACATACTGCCTGTTGATATATTAAAAGATATTTCTTCTATTGAGCCTGAGTTTTTGCTTGATACAGCAACACATTTAACAAATATGGATGTTCGGGAACTTACTAAATGCTCGTGGTCATCAAGGCCTACATATGAAGATATTTTGTTTTCTTCAAAGCTTATTTGGGGACATCTTGGTGGCGCGCCTTCAGCGCGCCAAAGTTCAATGCGTAATGCTAGTATGATGACACTATGGGTCTGGAGGCTATATAGCAGTAGAAATGTTTCTTTATTTAGAAAAGAAATGATTCGAAACCAGATAGAGCGGAATCAAAAACCTGACGAGGCTGTTGAAGACGTTCTTGCGTTTCTTCGAGGCTGGGCTTCTTTTAACTATCCAAAATATTTGATGGCGCTTAGCGATGTTGCAAATTATGTTTTGACTAAAAGAGGATTAAAAGGGTGTAACTATTCACCATTTTCTGTATCAATTGAGCACCTATTTCAGCCAACTTCATTTTCTGCTTTAGAGGAATATGGTTTACCTACTGAGATATCTGAAAAATTATTGAAGTCTAACTTATTTGATAAAGATGATGAATTGGAGTCAGTTGTTAACGCTTTAAGAGATCGCGAATTAAATAGTTTTGCTGATGGAGTATTCGAAAAACGTGTAATTGAGGATTTTCAGCAAGGAATTGGCTCTAAATTAATTACAAATAGGGCTAACAAGTAGCTCCACCGGACAATTCAAAGCGGCACTTTTTTTGCGAAAAAGACCGCAAAAACGTTCCACTTTGAATTGCCCGTGAGCAAGGCGTTAGTGCGCCGCGGAAAGTACGGCGGATCTGGTCGGGTGCAAGTCCCGG
>CAJVYT010000591.1 GCA_913009765.1 uncultured candidate division Zixibacteria bacterium | reverse complement strand
CAAATATTTTTAGTATAAAAAGCCCGTGATCGGAATATAACCCATTGGTTTTAATAATATCAACTTTTATTTGGTCCCAAAAAGCCTATTTCAAAGGGGCGTTTTAGGACCTCTATTTATAGTTAGCCAAAATTAATCATGATTGAATTTATTGAAAATATCTTAAGCAGCATCCCAAATACAGTATGGGCAGCTATTATCGCATCATGTTTAACAATAGGCGGCGTTCTCCTTACAAACAGAGGCAACGATAAAAGACTGCTTGCACAATTATCACATGATGCAGAGCAAAGAAAAAATGAAAGCCTTATGGCTCTGAGAAAAAATGTATATTTACCTGCAATAGAGGCCGTATCAAATAATTATTTAATGCTGTCAAAAATGTCTAATTTAGACTTAACAGAAAACGAAATTTCAAATATTTTTTCAATTTCGGCAGCATCAACAAGTAAAATAAACTTAATTGGCACAACTGAAACGGTTAAGTCTGTATCAACGCTATCTTCTATATTAGCATCAACATATTTGAAATTAACAGCTAAAAGAATTAAGTTAATTGAAAAAAGAGATGATATAGAAATACTAAATAATCTTATCAACGATTCGTCAAAAGAAAAGGATCGGTTGTTAGAGCTGATGAAGGAATTTAATCTGCAAGGCAGTAACGACAAAAGAAGATGGGATGTAATTAACGATAGATACGAATATGAAACAAAACAAACTGATAAGTATATCTCTGAAAGAGATATACTGTCATCTGAAAATGAAATTGCGATAAAAGCTTACGCAATGGAATGCTACAAATCATTAAAAGCAATTGGAAAACCAATCACAGAAGCAATAGCAGCTATACGCAAGGAAATGGACATCCCTTTTGATAATGAAGAATACCAAAAGATCATGGATGAATCATTTACTTCAGGAGAAGTTAGTCTTGATGAATTCTTTGAAGAAATAAAACAACAAAATGGCTAACAAAACGTTCCACGCAGACCCAAAAAGTTACGCATCTTTTGTGGCGCTTCGCTATAATGCCACAAAAGCCACGTAACTTTTCGGTCTGGTGAACTTGGCGTTAGAGCAAAAAATTAAAATGTCTAAGAAACGGAAACATGCAGACGATAACCTAGGATTAGTGGTAGGAACCACACCCGATCACTTTGTTCTTGGTGACAGGCGATTAATGAAACCGGTATGCCACCAATCATATGAAGGTGGCAAACTACAAGGCAGCATGCTGATTCAAAATATTGAAAAGGTTTCATTAAACAAGAAAAAGAATATCACTTACTTCATCCCAAATAATATTGCAGTTTTGCTTTCCATAAGTGAAAAATCTCTTTGTGATGCAAAAAAGGTCTATACAGAGAATTTCTTAAATAATGATATTGAACTTGACTTAGAAAAAATGAGTAAAGATAGAAAATTAATGATGGATAAAGCGTCATCATTAGTTTGTGATTATTTGGAAAAAATTCAATCTTCTATTGTCTTTGGTTATACGGCTCTAGTGGCATTTGTCAACTTGAGCATCCCTGATAGCTATATACACACATCAGAAAAAAACAATAAAGGAATTTCAGAGAATTTTGATAAAAAAGCAATTGAGCGCTGGCTTCCATTAAAAACTAAAGTTAAGGATATTCTAACTGAGATATATTCCACTAAAAAAATAGAAAATCAGAAGTGGTGGGGACAATTTACAACCTTAGAATCATATAGAAACGAAATAATTCATCAGAAAAGCATAAATCATGCAGAGTTTTATAAGGTATATTTTAAAGAAAGCATTTTCAATATCTGCAAGTCCCCCATTGAGGTCATCATGTTTTTCCATGACTCTCATGCCGAAGAAAATAAAACAAACCCAATATGGCCCTGGATGAAAGGAGCAGAAACACTGCCAATTAATACTTCATATGATTCCAGTAAGTTTGAGGTTGTTGGTAATGTTTATGAAGGCATCAAAAAATAGCTCTAACAATCACATTAACACTGACAATTATAAGCGTTGCTTGAAAAGCAGCAACGCTTATAATTGCAGGTTATGCAGGCGTTATGGGCTAATGCGTTCTCGCCAGTAACCAGGTTTTCTCGAATGATGAGCAATAGCAATTACTGCTGTTTCATGTTCGCCCTCGATGACAACAATGTCATACGGGAACCGTTTAAGTATCAGTC
>CAJVYT010000590.1 GCA_913009765.1 uncultured candidate division Zixibacteria bacterium | reverse complement strand
CTGCTAAAAGGCCGGGAGATAAATACTGTTTCCGATCCGGAACGTTCTACGGGAAAATCCTTTGGTGCTATTCTAACAGTTTCAGAGATTGCAAAACGATTGGGGATCAAACAAGCACTCGGCAATTCAAGACAGGCTGAATTGGCAATGTTTCAGATAGCAGGCAGGATTATTTCACAAGGCTCAAGAAACCATCTTACCAATGAATGGATAAAAGGATCCGGACATTCCGCCTGCAAATAATGTGCCGACAGCAACCGCATAGGTTGCAACTTCAACGCCGCTGCAACCCGGATTATCATAACTGCAATCTTCTGCACCGCGTGCAGTGACATCCATAGAATCTAACTTAGCTTCCAGTTTATCCAGCTCCTTTCGTTCTTTTCATTATGACACCTTCGTTTTTTACTTGTCTTAGTTCGGCTGCGGCAATGGAACATAACGGAATTGTTCAGTGAAGTGTCTTATTGCTGATAGTTCAAATTAACGATCTTTGTTTTTTACTTTTAAAAATTTCATTTCAAAAAATTCTTCTGATGCTTTCTGCTTTGATTTAACTTTGGCCGAGATCTCTCCGAAATTTTCTAAAAGAATATTTACAATACGTTTATCAAGCGATTTATTGGCAGCTTGCGATATTAGTATGTCTTCGATTTGTTTTCTTTTCATGCCGCTTCTATATGGCCTGTTCTCAAGCAAAGCAGCAAATGTGTCCGAGACAGCCATTATTCTTGCACCTATGTTTATTTTGTCTGCTGTGATATGGAATGGATAGCCTGAACCATCAAGTTTCTCGTGATGAAAAGCTGCCCATTCTTCTATTAAACCGAGACCGCCTATAGTGTTCAAAATCGTATAGGTAAAATATGTATGCTGCTTAATGACATCAAATTCTTCTTTTGTTAATTTGCCAGGTTTTTCCAGAATAGAGTTAGGTACTGCAAGTTTCCCTAAATCGTGAAAATATCCGGCAACTTCCATTTGGTCTATCTCGGAATCTGTTAAGCCAAAATATTGCGAAAGCATAACAGCGCATTCTGCCACACCAGTGGAATGTGTTGCAGTAAATCTTGACTTGAAATCGATAATATGGCGAAAAATAGAGGCTATTGAGAAAATATCTTCTTGTTCGATTTCAACCGACCGAAAAGGACCGTAATGCAATAAGAGGGAGTAAAGGCGGGGCGACGCTAAATCCAGCCAAAAATCTTCATAACGAGATATTCGCATAAAAATATCTACTAAATCCGGATGGACCTTTGATCCTGCAAGAGATGTTACTTCGGCATTAAGCTCATCCACCTGATGAAGGATGTATCTCTTGCGTAAGATTGCTCGTTCAATCTCATCTGCCAAAAGAAGTATTTGAGATTCTGTGACGCAGGGTGAGTTAATTGCTGCCTTCCAATTTTGCCAAGGTTTATGGTGATATCGAACGATTTCTGCAGAGGGTTTCAAGAGTGGAGATAATTCGAACAATGCCTCTCCCAGAATACAATGAGTATCGGGATTGATATTCTCAAACCCGGCATGAATTTGTATCTTTTCCTCCAAAGATAATGCACCGATATCATGTAGCAGTGCTGCCAGATAAATCTTTTCGGTCTTGTCTGCCGGAAGTTTGGCTTCCAAAGCAATTTTCCATGCTATAAAGGCAGTCCTCATTTGATGTGAAGCAATTGAAGGACTCGCAACATCCATTGCATCTGAAAGCGACAATAAAAAATTGCTGAATTTTACATTTAATTCTTGTAACACTCTAATCCTTTTTAATATTGCCCAATAAAGTTTCGTATTTCATAAAGCATCTAACTCCTTATTCATCAAGCCTGCATTTCTTACTGTGTTAAATGTAAAGAGCCTGTTGATAAATTCCTATGTGCCATTGCAAGCACCGAAAGGTGCGTGGCAATCCCTTTATTGTCAACGTTTTTTGAGATTGTCACGTCACCCCATTTCCAGCAATAACTTTTTTCAACAGTCTCTAAAGACACGATTCTAAGATATTATTATGAGACCACTGCACAATAAGCAAATTCACAGCTTTTCATGAGGTTTTCAGATCGGAAGAGCACACGTCTGAACTCCAGTCACACTGATATATCTCGTATGCCGTCTTCTGCTTGAAAAAAAAAAAAACACACAACCATGCTCTTTTCACTCTACCAACTCACCCACTTCCATCC
>CAJVYT010000589.1 GCA_913009765.1 uncultured candidate division Zixibacteria bacterium | reverse complement strand
GAGGTGGATGGGGAAGATTGGGGTTGTGTGTATTGTTTTTTTTTTCAAGCAGAAGACGGCATACGAGATATATCAGTGTGACTGGAGTTCAGACGTGTGCTCTTCCGATCTAAGGGCATGGCTATCTCAATTGTAAACTGTGCTGTAGTGGTTTCTCTTAATGAATTTATGGAGACGTTTCGTGATGATAGGATAGTGTTTGGTTCTGTGGGTCCAACGCCTGTGAGGGCCAGAAAGGCCGAAAGAGCTCTAATTGGGCAGCATATTCGTAAAGACATAATAAGTCAATCATCCTTGGAGGCGGAAAAAGAGGTAAAGCCTATAAATGACCTTCGTGGTAGTGCTGAATATCGCCGTGAGATGGCAAGAATATTGGTGGGTCGTGCTATCTGGAAGGCAGTTGAGAGAGCCAAGGAGAAATAATTATGAGTGAAAAGATAAAATTTTGTCTGAACGGTAAGAGACTTGAGATAGAAATTGACCCGAGCGCAAGTCTTTTGGACGTTTTACGTGATAAATTGAGACTTACTGGAACTAAGAAGGGATGCAATATGGGAGATTGCGGGGTTTGCACCGTGATAGTAAATGGCAAAGCCATTCATTCATGTTTGACACCAGTAGGGTACGTTGATGGAAAAAGTGTGCTTACTGTGGAGAGTCTTGCTCAGACCAATAAATTGCATCCTTTACAAGAGGCTTTCATTGATTGTGGTGCTGTACAGTGCGGTTTTTGTACACCTGGTATGTTGCTTTCAGCAAAAGCATTTCTTGACAGAAATCCTAAACCCAGTATCGAAGAAATTAGAGAAGCCATTTCAGGAAATCTATGCCGTTGTACAGGATATCAAAAGATTGTAGATGCCGTGATGCTTGCTGCTAAGAGAATACGTGGAGAAAACAATAAGCAAGATAAGAACTCAATTTCATCAAAGTTACGGACTGGTGGCGTAGTAGGAAAGAGCTCAAAGAGAGTAGATGCAGTGGGAAAAGTTACCGGAAAGGCACTTTTTGCCGATGATCTAATTTTTGCAAGAACACTTTATGCTAAAGTTCTAAGATCTCCTTTGCCACATGCTATAATTAAAAAAATTGATACTATTGAAGCTCAAAAGGTAGAAGGTGTGAAAGCTGTAATGACGGCTAAAGATATACCTGGAGAAAATAGGCTGGGTGTGTTGGGAGGAATTTTTAGAGATCAACCAGTATTATGTGAAGATAAGGTAAGATTAGTAGGAGATCCTATAGCTTTGATAGCAGCTGAATCTGAAGAAATTGCAACAAAAGCAGCTGAATTGATTAATGTGGAATACGAAAAATTGCCGCCTATTTTTGATCCTGTTGCAGCTATGAATAAAAATAGCCCCGCAGTTCATAAAGGCAGCAATATAGCATTTCATAAAAAGATTAGAAAAGGGAATGTGGAAGATGGCTTCAAGAAGTCCGATATTATTATTCAAGGAACATACAAAACACCATTCCATGAACATGCTTATCTTGAGCCAGAAGCAGGAACATCCGTTGTTGATAAATCAGGAAATGTTACGGTTTGGGCTGGTACTCAGTTTTCTAGTTACGTGCGGGAAGAGGTGGCAAGAACGCTTGGGCTGCCTTTTAGCAAGGTAAGGATAATTCAGACCACAACAGGCGGAGGTTTTGGGGGTAAGATGGATATATCAGTACAATGTCATACAGCCTTGTTGGCCTTTAAGACAGGTCGGCCGGTGAAATTGGTATATACCAGAGAGGAATCAATACTGATATCGCCCAAGCGGCATCCGTTTATAATAAACTATAAGACTGGAGCAACAAAAGATGGAAAGATAATGGCTGTTGAAGCTGAAATAGTAGGTAATACTGGAGCGTACTTATCCTATGGCCCTGCAGTTATTACCAGAGCAGCAGTTCATGCGACGGGGCCGTATAATGTCCCTAACGTAAAGATAGACGCTTATACCGTTTATACGAATGGGTTTATAAGCGGTGCTATGCGGGGTTTTGGCGTATTTCAGACCACTATCGCCTACGATACTCAATTGGATAAGCTTTCAGAAAAATTAGACATTGATCCTATTGAGTTAAGACTTAAAAATGCTTTTACTGCAGACTCGGTTACAGCTACAGGGCAAGTTCTTAGAAGCAGTGTTGGCTTCAAAGAGACATTACAAAAGGCGCAGCAAACAGCCATACGATGG
>CAJVYT010000588.1 GCA_913009765.1 uncultured candidate division Zixibacteria bacterium | reverse complement strand
AGACGGCATTCGGTGCTGCCTGGGCAGCCTGTGTTATGGAAATTTTTCCAGTCAAAAGAATAAATGCAACAAGCATAATTCCTGCTAAGTTCAGCAGATGTTGTTTCAGTTTGATATCCGATGTTATGCCGCTAACCATAAAAACTTTTTCGTACATATTTACTCCTTTTTTGTTTACCTATACCCTGTTGGGGTATAATAAATATATCATGAAAAATCTTTTTTTCAAGCAAACATTTACAACTTATCTTATGCGCAAACACAGTCTCAATGATGATAGAAGCGTATGAATGCAAGACAGCGAACGAAGGAGTACATAGCATTAATAAATTGGAACATATTATACTTGCCTTGTTTATTCATAGACAGGCGGCCAAGTTAGTCCATGATGATTAAGTCACACTTGAGCAGACGATTGATCTTCTTTTTCAGTTCTCTCTTCATCTCTGCCATTTCCAGCAGTTCTACCAATGCAAGAGCTGTTGTAAATCAGACCCTGTAGTCGTACAATCGCTTATATTTGTGTAGATATTTTGCATTGTATACCGCATCTTTTTCTTGTTCATCTTGATATATCTGCTTACAGTACTCCGATTAGATGTCAAATTTTGAACGGCACGCCGGAATAATCATACAATAATTTGACTTTATGTATCACGGCCCATTCCGTTTCAATAAATATTTTGTGAAAATTGTTACGATG
Source organism: uncultured candidate division Zixibacteria bacterium (assembly GCA_913009765.1). Next base: position 1,494 of record CAJVYT010000588.1, on the reverse strand, counting down.
TTTTCTCTGTCTGCAGGCACAGCAAAACAATCTCAGGATGGTTCAGAAGCAGAATAATATTTAAAATAAGTTATTAAACAACAGACAGTTTTACACATGATTAAATTACTTGACAATTTATAATATATGGTGTATTCTGCTTTTATGAGAAGAGATTGTGTGATTTCAATGTTATTTTTAAAAAAGAGAAAATTTATTCTCACTTTATCTTTTTTTCTCTACCTCGCTATCCCATCCTCCGAATTTATCAATTTTTTTCTTTTTAACTAAATATATAAATCAATTCTTGATCTTAACAGACTACGCTTTCTGCAACATCTACCTCTATTTTTTTCAAAATAAACCGACAAATAGTATGCAATTTTCAGATAAAACTAAGTTTTAAGGAGGTAGTCATGAGTAATGGTAAATCTGTTAATTTAAAGACGCGGGTAAGGGTGTACATGCTGATGCTTGTCGGCATATTCTTTGTCGTATCCTCGGCAATAGATATATTAATTCACAAAGTCAATAATGACTCAAAAAGAGCGTTTACCGCAAAAGATATTTCCGCCTTATCCAAGCTGCTGCCGAAACAGCTGGATCTTTTTAAATACAGCAGGAATATAACTTACGCGGAACAAGTGACTAAGGACATCAAGCTTCTTAACAGAAACGTAGATAAACTCAAAACTTTCGGCATTCGCAATTTATCTTCGATAAGAATGAACAGCGATAATGTAAAATCTGCGGCAAATAAAGAGATTGCACTGATAAAACGTATAGGACTTACCGAAAATCAGGGCATAAGAGGCAAGATGAGAAACGCTGTACTCGGATTTGAAAATGCAGTAAACACTCTTGGTATCCAAAAGATAAGAAACAGCATGCTGCTGGCAAGAAAGCATGAAAAAGATTTTATTATAGAAGGCAAACAAAAGTATGCCGATGAATGGGAAAGCGCAATAAACAATCTCGCTGCCGCGATATCGGCAAGCTCTCAGTTATCAAGCAATGTCAAAGACAAACTTTCCAACCGGCTTGACAGCTATAAAACTTCTTTCAAAGAATATATCTCAGCACAGAAGACGCTTAATGTTTTAGATCATAAAGCTAAAGCTGCCCATAGTAAACTGTTGAGTGAAGCAAAAAGGATAGAAGATAAATCACTTTCCGCTGCCGATGAGTTTATCAATATAATTAACATAATACTTTGGATTGTGGTTACTGCCGGCACATTGCTGTTTGTAATCGCCGCATTTATAGCTTCAAACCTTGCTGTCAAACCATTCATAAAACCTGCCGGCAATGTCAACGCTGCCGCCTCAGATATCAACCAATCCTCTCTCCAGCTCTCCTCAGCCTCGGATGCTCTGGCTCAGGGAGCGGCTGAGCAGGCTGCCTCTCTTGAGGAGATTGCCTCATCTATGGAGGAGGTTGACTCGATGGTTAAGCAGACTGCCGATAATGCCAATCAGGCAAATATCACTGCAGAGGAGACAGCAGGTGCTGCAG
>CAJVYT010000587.1 GCA_913009765.1 uncultured candidate division Zixibacteria bacterium | reverse complement strand
TATGATATATGTTATTGTGTGTTGCTTACTCGATATGTTATTTTATATTCTTTGTTTGTGTTTTTTTTTTTTTTCAAGCAGAAGACGGCATACGAGATATATCAGTGTGACTGGAGTTCAGACGTGTGCTCTTCCGATCTCCTGATAGACCATAGAGGTAACAATCTTCCTCAGTCGCTTGTAAACCCCAAAATTATAGTAAAACAAAAATCAGACAACACTGCCTATATCGTTGGTGAAGAATCCTCAACCGGTTTTAAAATTGCGAGATCAGAGCAGTCATCAAATCCGGTTTTGATTGATTTATATATAATAGAAATGGGAGAGTAATTATTTTTGAAAGAAAATGATAAAAACGATAATAGAGAACTTGATGTTTTAGACGAGCTCATTGAAAATTATTATAATCAGCTGCTTAAGCATGGGGATGAAAAAATAAAATTAGGAGATTTACTTAAAATGATAGAACTAAAAAGAAAACTATCACCGGAAGGTTCTGAACAAAAGAAATTCTGGAAAATGCTCAACAAAATTAGAAAAGATAATTTACAAAATAAAAATAATGCCGTTCATGCTCAAAAATCGCAGGGAGAAAATGAAAAATAAAATAGATTTTAAATTTTATGTAGTTTTATTACTTATTTTTTTGCTATGCTCAAATGTTTTTGCTGATGACATTGGATATACAACAACAGGCTCTTCATCAAATACTATTGGAAATGAAGGGGCAACAAATGTGTATGGCTCAAAATACAGATCAACTAGTGGAGGTACGTTAACTTCAGCGTATATCAATGGTCATGACAACTGGAACGGCACCGACACAGTTGTTATATTAATTTACGATGATACCGGAGGGTATCCTTATAGTTTGATTGGGGAGAGCGATGAGATTGTTATAAATGTGAGTGCCTTTCAATGGTATTCCGGTTCTATTTCAGGGACAATTTTACCATCAACAGACTATTGGATATTTGTAAGGAATAAAACAATAGCTTCGGCAACGGTTGCTGTTCACTATGATGCGAATACAATAAATGGATTTAGGACAAGTGACCCTTCGCCGACAAATGATCCTTTTGCAAATGGGGCAACTCTTAATAATAATAGTGAGTATTCTATATATATTTCTTATACCACAGTTGGTGGAGGAAGCGGAACAAATCCAAACCGTAGAAGAAAAATAAGCAGCATAAGGAGAGAAAAATGAAACAGATACTCGCAGCTCTGTTTTTGGTTCTCATGTGTATCACACAAGAGAACAAAGCAAATGTCGTACATAATGTTGGTAATTTTGGTTCAGACAGTTTAACGATGAGTTTTTATGTATTAGATTCTCTTGGCAATATAACCGATATTGATGCAGCCGATTCTATCGGTATCATTACCTTTTATCCTGAGGGTGCGGTAGCGTTCAGTACAATAGCATTAGGAAATAACAGCAATATTGTCAGCCAAACACAAACAAATATTGGGACCTGTTATTCCTATGGTGTGGCAGTTGCAGATATTGACGGTGTGAGTCCTACAAATGGCATCTACTCATGGTTTTTATCAGTGAAAGATATATCATTAGGTTTAACAACTATGCATAGCGGCACATTTCAGTTGTATACAGGTGCTGATTATAACACTCGCTTGGATAACCTTGATGCACTAATTTCTGGTCGGTCTACCTTTGACCCGACATCTGATTCGGTAAATGCAAAAGCAAATATTTTATCTATATCAGACGACAGTAAAGCAGCCGATTCACTGGAAGCATTAGTTGATGGAGAGTCTAATTTTCAACTTGAACTGAAACAATTATTTATAAGCAATCCTGATGGTTCTGCAATCTACGCCAGCTCACAAGCATCAAACGGGGATGGTATGTATCTTGAATCTACACAAGGGGGGAACGGGTTATATGCCCGTAGTATCGGAACAGGTAATGGTATAAAAGCAGAAGCAGGTACAGCAGGAAACGGTGACGGTCTTACAGTGCTTGGCAATGGGAGCGGAAAAGACATGAACGCATCAGAGCTGACCACCTTACAAGATTCAGTTAATGTTATATTGGACACTCTCAATAGTAATGGTGCCGGAATTTATTCTTATAAAATAACAGTGATTGATTCGACAAATAATGTTCCGGTTCCTGCAGATCGGAAGAGCGTCGTGTGGGAAAGAGTGTAGATCTCGGTGGTCGCCGTATC
>CAJVYT010000586.1 GCA_913009765.1 uncultured candidate division Zixibacteria bacterium | reverse complement strand
ATACATTAAAATGTCTATGGATTGGATCGTTACCTCAGCAAATTTCCAAATCTTATGAATTTCTCAATCTTCTTGTATCGGATGGACAAAAACTGATTTATGTTAAACCTGAATTAATAGAAATAGACGAAACGAGTGCAACTTTCTCTCTCCCGAGTTTTTGTTATTCGATTAGCAGCAGAAAGCTGCAGCGATACCCGTGCAAAGACATTCGTGTAGAATTTATTCAAAACGGTGCGGTATTTTATGGTTTTCTTTAGACTTCAACCCTACTGCTTTTCATGTCAAAATATCAATCAAGCCGCCGCAGACATTTAACTGGATTGATGCTGAGGCAGAGGTATACGTTGTGTTTAAAAGCGGACAAGGACAAGAAATTATTTACTCAGGTGAATGCAGAATAATAAGGCAAAACTTTGCACATAAGATGAGAATATTTGTACTGGAACCTGTAAAGAATCAGATTCGCAGATTTAATCCAAAAGAACTCAGGACTTCAAGATATAAGCTGTTGCCATCTCCCAGTGCCATATTTAATCACCCCATACTCAGAAGAATGATGAATTTTCAGATCGAGGATTTATCATCTACTGGTTTTTCTGTCAATGAATATTACAATTATTCTGTTCTTTTGCCCGGAATGATCATACCCAAGTTGGAAATAGAGTTTGCGCAAGATCTTAAGATAAGCTGCAAAGCTCAGGTTATGTACAGAAAGGTGTACAAAACAGACGATGACGAAGCTCACGTCAAGTGCGGTATAGCCTTTCTGGATATGGATATCCAAGAACAGGGAAGACTTTCAAATCTTCTGCATCAGATGGAAAATAAAAATGCCTATGTCGGCAACAGGGTGGATTTAGACGCCTTATGGAAATTTTTTTTCGATACAGGTTTCGTCTATCCAAAAAAATATGCGTATATATATACCAATAAAGAAAGATTCAAAATTATTTACGAGAAGCTTTACATTCAAAATCCCAATATAGCAAGACATTTTATATATCAGAACGAGGGTATAATTCAGGGACATATATCAATACTTAGAATATATGAGAATACATGGATGTCTCATCATCATGCCGGCAGAGCAGCTTATTCAAGGGCGGGGCTCGTTGTTCTTGATCAGGTCAGTCGGTATATTAATGACTTTTATCGTCTTTATTCAACGCATATGGATTTTATTATATCCTATTTCAGACCTGAAAATCGAGCACCCAATCATCTTTTTGGAAACTTTACCCGGCAGTTGAATAAATCAAAAGGATCTTCCCTTGACCCATTTGCTTATTTTCATTTTCAAAAAACCTTCAAGTCGCCGAAAATAGCCGAAACCGATTTATCGTTAGTTGAAACGCAACCGGATGACCTTACGGAACTGCAAAGCTTTTATGAATACAAATCAGGCGGTCTTATGCTTCACGCCCTTGACTTGGATCCAGACATGATTGATGGGGGCAGCCTTGATAAGGAATACCAAACGGCCGGTTTTAAAAGAAAACGGTATCTATTCTCACTAAAAAAGGAAAAAATTCTCCAGGCAGTCATTATGGTTAATGTATCGGATGTAGCTTTAAATTTGTCTAACCTGACCAATTGCATACATATCTTCTGCATAGATGAAGATTCGCTCGATCGCAATATGCTTTATTCCGCTTTGCATGTTTTGTCCAAATATTATGATCAGGATGAAATACCTGTGCTTCTTTATCCGGTAAGTTATGCTGATGCTCAATTGATTTCTTATGAAAAGATATATGATCTGTGGATTTTAAATCTACCTTTTGCTGGTGAACGTTTTATGAAATATTTCGGACAATTTTTTAAGGGGTTAGACCGTTTGACAAATAAAAATGTGCTGAACTAGTTGATATAAATAGTGTTAAGATACCACACATGTAAACCGAAGTAATAAAGATGAAAGATAAACCGTTATATAACAGCAGAATAATGGATACCTATATTAAACTTATAAAAAAGAAATATAATTATATAAATATAAGCAAACTATTAGATTATGCCGGCATAGAACCTTATCAGATTGCCGATGAGGGTCATTGGTTTACGCAGAATCAGGTAGACAGGTTTCATGAAAGACTTAAAAAATTAACCGGCAATAAAAACATTGCAAGAGAAGCAGGAAAATATACAGCATCGCCTGATGCTATAGGGGTGATGAGACAATATATACTCAGTTCT
>CAJVYT010000585.1 GCA_913009765.1 uncultured candidate division Zixibacteria bacterium | reverse complement strand
ATGGATGTTGTTAACGTCATATACCCGGATTCCGCACTGGCGATAAGTGCTGCAGAGGTAGAAATAAAACCACCTCTGGGATTCAGAACTATGAAAATGGTAACTCAATTTATTTCTAAAATTGGGGAATTACCGATTACACCGGATGCTATAGCCAGAGTGGTAATTAACGAAAGAACGGGAACAATTGTTGCCGGAGAAAATGTCAAGATATCTACGGTTGCCGTCGCGCATGGCAACCTCACAATCACAATAAGTGAAAAGACGGAAGCGTCTCAACCGGGTTCATTTGCCCCGGAAAGTGCAAGAACCGTGGAGCTGGATCGTACAACAATCGATGTCGAAGAAGAGGATGCAAAACTACACATAATACCTGATGGTGTAAGTATTTCAGAAATAGCACGCGCGTTAAACGTTCTTGGTGTAACACCAAGAGATCTTATGGCAATCTTCCAGGCCATACATAAAGCAGGCGCACTTCATGCAGAACTTATAATTATGTAACATTATCACAGGAAAACAAAATGGAAATACCGTACAACAGTGAGTTTATGATAAATGTTGCAAAGACAGATAACTCTATAAAGATATTAAAAAACAGTCCTAAATCATCACATGAGCTTCAAAAAGCAGCTCAAGACTTTGAAGCAGTATTACTGAATATGGTCCTCAAGGCAATGTGGAAAACAATACCTAAATCAGATTTGTTTGAGAAAAATAATGCAACTCAAATATATGAAGGACTCATGCACTCATCACTCTCGGAGGAAATGGCCAGGAATGGCGGTATGGGTATTGCGAAAGTACTTGCTCAGCAACTTCGCAGAGAGCAAAAAAATCAGTAACAGACTCAAATGGAAAAAAATATACAGGAAAACCTGCTACAAAGTCTTTCTGAAACGTTAGATAAGATGATTCTTACGTATAAGGACATATTCCTTACTGCGCAGAAGAAGCAGGAACATATAATTTCCGGAGATATAGATAAACTTGAATCAGTAATTTACCAGGAACGTAACATGGCAGAAACGATCCTTCTGCTTGAAGAAAAAAGAAGATATATATTGCGCTCAACAAATCAAACTCTGAAAAACAATAACAACTCTACAAAACTTAGTGTACTCATTGAACAGATTCAAGAACCGTATAAGAGTAAATTAAAAGAACAATACGATATTATTGTAGAAATAATTACAAAAGTTGAAGGAGTTAATAAGACCAATACTACACTTACAAAATACTCACTTGAATATGCTCCTCAAGTTATTGTGATAGGAAATACAAAATACATTTTAAAATACCCATTACGATGTTTATTTGAAAAAGAAGATGATTATTATATTATTCAATCCGAAATGCTTGGAGTAATCGGAACGGGATTAACTGAGGATGATGCAGAAAAATCTTTTAACGAGGAATTTGATTTTGTTTATAAAAGGTTTAATGCATTAGGGATTACTCGAATAGTAACCTACAAATGCTAACACGCAATATAGCAAAAAGCGGTGAAGTGCTTAGTTGGAGAGTTTTAGCCCGCTTCGGCTTCATCTCCTCTTACTGAGTCACTCGCAATCCTGTTCATGCCATATTGCAATTCGTTGAACCCTGCCCTCTGTATGCCCTACTTATTCTTAATTGGGTTCCAATAGTTTGTAAATTGACCTCGTATCCAAACGTTACTATCCCTTTTTCAATGTTTTAGGGCTCACTCAAAAATAACTTCCTATTTTTATAAACATCTTTTGCACACCCTCACACAAGCTGGCTCAAAAGTCCACTGGACTTTCGTCCTGTTAAAAATACTCACCATAGCGATGCTATGCTTGTCCGCACACAAGCTGTCTCAAACACTCACAGGGTGTTTGTCCTGCCTTGTCTGTGCACAAAATATTATCTCTAAAAACCCGAACTTATTTTTGAGTAAGCCCTAAGTGCAACAACAGATTATTGGGTAAATGACAAATTAGGGCAACCATTTTTTTCTATTAGCAAGACTGTTAATCCCGGATTGATACAAGTATTGAAAGAAGAAATCGTACCTAGATTAGAGAAAGATGTTCCTAATCAACCAACATCGGTAGAGCTTTCATCAGACAAACATTTACATAAATTTATGATAATATATGATAGAGAAGGGTATAGTGATGATTTTATGCTTGATATGTGAGATCGGAAGAGCACACGTCTGAACTCCAGTCACACTGATATATCTCGTATGCCGTCTTCTT
>CAJVYT010000584.1 GCA_913009765.1 uncultured candidate division Zixibacteria bacterium | reverse complement strand
TATATAAGAAGAAGAAGAAGAAAAAAAAAAAATAAGATAATATATTTTTTTTTTTTTTTTTTCAAGCAGAAGACGGCATACGAGATATATCAGTGTGACTGGAGTTCAGACGTGTGCTCTTCCGATCTATCGGCTCTACAAACAATGAAAGAGTTCCGTTGTTGTCTTCAGGGACTAAATCATACTGTGTCGAGTCTGGAGTTATGAGTGTAATAGGCTCATTAATAGAAATTTTATCAGTCAGTTCCCGATGAATTGGCATACCGCTGTATAATGTTAAATCATACGATGAAAGGTCTGCTGCTAAATATTCGGCAATACGAGAAAGGAACGGCACAAAAAACGCATGGGCAGACAAATCAGAATACTGCGGATTCAAAGGTCCCGTGAAGGTCAGAACCCGTCCACTTTTGTATCTGTTCTCAATAAGAGCCGGACGGTTTCCCGTAAATGTCATAAGTTCGGTACTTTTTGCACTATGATGCATTTTGGGCAGTGTAAAAAATCTAATCTCCGGTAATTTGTTATCTTTAAATGTATAGAAAGAAAAGAGAGGATGCCGATTTTCATAATTTGAAAATGTGTAATAACCTGCTTTAGAAAAATCAAGACGAGCAGGCTCATCAAAAGTTACACCGCTTAGCTCGCTGTAATTTTTATTAAAGAAATCAATATCTGTTTGTCCGTCATAAGTTATGAAAACAGACCTGCCCTGTGAAAGAAATGATTTTAATCTTTGAAGATGTCCGTCTGATAATTTAGGTGAACCGCTTAAAAAGATAACATCATAATTCCAAAAATTAACTGACGATAATTCATTTGGGGTTGCTCTTTTAACCGACCAATATTGTTTTATAGACTGTGATGGGGAGAGAGCAAGTTTGATTAACTCACCGGTATTGTCACCATCTACAATGAGCAGATTGAACTGATTGGGGATTTTAAAACTAAAATAAAACCTGTTATCAAGTTGGAATTTGTCATCTGATATTTCAACATATCCAGAATGAAACCCGGTTGATGATACCGAACGGATAAAGCGAATCGTTTTATCGCTTGAGGCATCAATGGAGAAATCTGTTTGTGCAATTCGGCTGCCGTCAAGAATAAGAGATGCGATAATATCGGTCTGTTGTTCTTGACCTTGGTTGTGTATTTCAGTAGAGATTGTAAAATCATGTCCGGGCAGAATTAACTGACCACCAAAGTTTACCGATGAGACAGTAAGATTTTTATTATCTTCAAGAGGCAGTTCTACAAAGAATAAAGAGACATCGACATCTTTGAGTATAGAACTGTCAGGAAGAATCGTACGTTGAAAATCAGTGACAATATACAGCTCTTTGTTTAAATTTGATGTTTGGTCAAAGAGCTGTTTGATAATTGAGAGCGAACTCTGCAATGTTTTAAATTCATAGTGAATTGTTGTATTTTCTAAAATCTCTTGTGCGACCGCTTTTGATTGGAACTCTAAAAATTGATTTTCTGAACCAACTAAGGGGATGAGTAAAATTTGGTCTGACTCCTCAAACGAATCTAAAAGCTGTTCTGTTCTCTTTTTGGCAATATCAAAAAGCTGCCCATTGGTAACATACCGATTCATTGAGGCTGAATTATCAAAAAGAATAACTGCCGACACAGATGCATGCGAACCGATAGAACCGCTCTCGGTTGTCGGACGGGCAAATGCAAGTACTGCAACAAATATAATAAGCATACGGAGAAGCAGCAGAAGAAGCTGACGAATCTTTAGCTTTCGCACTTGCCGTTTCTGCATTGCTTTTAAATGTCTGACCGATGAAAACTCTACAACCGTAACTTTTCTTTTGGAAAAGAGATGGATAATCAGCGGTACTAATGCCGCTGCCGCGGCAAAAAGGATAGATGTATTTAAGAAATTAAACATCAGCTGCTATTTTTTTAATTGTTCTAATATCTTTTTGGCTTCTTTTTGGTGATATACTGCTGATGCCGATGAAATAACCGAGATTAAATATTTCTCGGCAAGTTTGTTGTCACCTGCAGCAGCATACGCTTTTCCCAACCAAAGATCAATCATACCAAGATAAAATGGTCTGGATTCAATAAATTGGGCTATAAGCAAATTGTTAATTGCTTTGTCATATTCAAACAAACCGAGATAGATCGGAAGAGCGTCGTGTAGGGAAAGAGTGTAGATCTCGGTGGTCGCCGTATCATTAAAAAAAAAAAAAACAAAAAATATAAAGAC
>CAJVYT010000583.1 GCA_913009765.1 uncultured candidate division Zixibacteria bacterium | reverse complement strand
GCAGCGAGAAGATCGTTTCTCTTGCGCCGTCTCTCTTCAGACAGGAACGGATTGTAGCAAGCCACTAATCGTTCACTGGGAAACTCAGGAGAACTAATCTCCGCCAGATCTCTTTTATCAAATAAGGACATCTGCAGCATCCCGTTATTAACCAGCTTTCGGATCGAGCCAGAACGCAAAGCCGAAATCCAGCCCAGCCCCGGATATTCCTTGAGCTTGTCAATCTGTGTCTGCGTGAGCATGCCCCGGTCGCCTACCAAGACTAAATGCTCAAGATGAAAACTCCCTCGAAGCTTCTCAGTCTGATCCGGCACAGTCGCGGGATCGCCTGTCCCTCCGGGAAAAACCTGAACCGAGACCGGACAACCCACTTCGTCGGTCAGCAAACCGTAAACGATGATCCGCTTCCCTTTCTTGCAATCCCGGTCGTGACCAAAACAGGCCAACGGACAAGTGTGCCCCTCATAGTAACTGCTGGAAACATCATAAAGAACCAATGAATCTTCCGAAAGATGTCGTGCAGCAAGCTTGCGCTCAATACGTCTCTGCCTGCTCAGCAACCAATCCATAGCATCGTACAAATCGCCCTCATCGCCATCGCATACCGAAAGCTCCTCAGCTAATGTGCTCGTGTGCCACAACCGCGTCGTAGCCAGCTTAGAACAAGGATAGAGTATCCGTTCGGCAATCATGGCTACAACCAAATCCCGCTCCCGACTACCCTTGGAAGCAATAATCTTATCCAATCCAACCTTCCTAATCATACCCAATACCGCCTCCACATGCCCATGTGGAATCGACTCTTCAATAACAAAAGCATCCTCTGCAACAACCATACGATCCCCCTTCAGCAAACACCGCAGAGCTTCCACCTTCTCTTTAGGCCAACTGCTGAGGTTGGCAATCGTACGTTTCCGGATCTTCTTTCCTTCGCGCCAAGCTTCTCGCAGGAGAACGGCAGGCCTTGATTTGCGATTGGGAATAATATCTATATACATGGAAACATGTATAGCACGTACAATCCATAATATCAAGCATATAATTAATTATACATGGGTACATATTTAAATGTACAACCACGCCTTTAGCCTTAATATTCAATAAGATATCTCTCATATAATAGCTGTTCTGAAGGGGAACTTCGGCTTGAAAGCATCCAGGGCGCTTCAATGGCCGAGCAGGTAAAAGAGCTTGTATCGGCGTTTAAGAAAATATGGTCTGACTCTTGGGGAGTGCGGATGGAAGACTTGATGCGCAATTCCTTGATTGCTTTAGGGGAAGCTGATTTTACATTAACGGAACTTCCTCAATTTTTAAATCAAAGGAATTTCAGAGCAAAAGTTCTTGAAAGGGTTTCCCATCCGATTGCAATAGATTATTTTAAAAGGTTTGATTCTATGACTGTTCGAGGACAGATAGGCTGGATTGAGCCGGTAATGAATAAGGTCAATGCTTTTTTCTCTGATGAAAGAATAAGGCAGATGTTCTCTTCTTCGAAAAGCTCTTTTGACATGCGAGAGGCTATGGACAACAGGAAAATCCTTTTGATAAAGCTTGATAAAGGAAGGCTTAAGGGTTCAGCTGATCTTTTAGGCTCGCTCCTGATGGCAAAGATCCAAATGGCCGCTTTTCCCCGGTCAGACATGCCGCAGAACAAAAGAGTTCCTTTTTATCTTTATGTTGATGAATTTCAAAACTTTGCAACTGATTCATTTGCAAATATTTTATCTGAAGCTCGGAAATATCGTCTTAATCTTACTGTGGCTCATCAATATACAGCTCAATTAGAGAATAAAGATGGGTCTAAAGTTCGTGATGCTGTTTTTGGTAATGTTGGAACTATGGTTATATTTCGTGTCGGAGCAGATGATGCTGATTTCTTAGAGAAGGAATTTGAACCAGAATTTATGATTCAAGATTTAGTCAATTTACCGAACTATCATATTTATCTCAAACTTATGATAGACGGAGTCACTTGTCGTCCTTTTTCTGCAACAACCCTTCCCCCTATAAAAATAGATTTATCCAAAGGAGTCAGAGAAAGAATCATAAAATCGTCTCGTGAATTGTATACTCGTTCTCGTGAAGAAGTTGAGGAGGCAATTGAAAAATGGAGTAGCACACTTCAAGTCGGCGATGGAGAATATAGATCGGAAGAGCACACGTCTGAACTCCAGTCACACTGATATATCTCGTATGCCGTCTTCTGCTTGAAAAAAAAAAATACAACATCC
>CAJVYT010000582.1 GCA_913009765.1 uncultured candidate division Zixibacteria bacterium | reverse complement strand
TATTATCTTGACTTATGTTCTGTTTTTTTATTTTTTTTTTAATGATACGGCGACCACCGAGATCTACACTCTTTCCCTACACGACGCTCTTCCGATCTGGTTGCATCAATATATTCTGTCCACACGATATGGGCATCACCAACAGAGGGAGATGTCAGGTCATCGTCAACTTCAACAACCGGAAAATCTAACCATGTTGTTCCAGGAGTATTAGCTGCCACAATGACCGGTGTACCAAAAGGAATTCCTCCGCCGGGTGTAATATTTGCAACAATACCATTTGCAATTCCAACAAACGGAGGTCCCGGTGCCCGTTCTGAACTCACCATAATAAAACCACCAGCGGGTGCCGGAACAGCTGAAAGCCATGGGTTCCATTCTTCGGCATAAGGGGCATCAGGAGGTTTTAGGGCATCAGCCCATGAGCCGGGAACTCCACCGGCTGTTGAAAAAGACCAATTTACAACAGATGGTGTCGATACTCCCGGAGCTAAAAAATCATTGTAAACAGAGTAAATTTCCCCTGGTACTACCTCACTAACAGATACAGAAGCATTGTTCTGGTCTGTCGACGGTGCACTGGTTGAATTTACAATTGAGTTTGGAGCAGCAATCAACTGAGATACCAGAAAAAACAAAAAGGCAAAACAGAAAGTTGCATTCAATAAAAACTTTTTGTTCATCATCATTATTTACTCCTAATAAAAGCAGTTATAATTATGTTTGATTAAATTTTTCTTATTAGTAATTCATATATGTACTTATTTGTCGCCGATTATAAAATATATTATCAGATGAGTCGTGTCAAGTTCTAAATTAGAAAGCACCCATCATAGACCAGTAGAATCGTCTATGGTGTGTTTGATTAAATTTATTATATAAAATTTGTTATTTAAAAAAAACCGCCTTATGTAAGAGGCGGTTTAACAAATTTCAGTTTACACACTATTTACAAGGATGAGGAGCAGGTCCGCCCTGAAAACTGGATGCAACCAGATAAACTAAGTCAGAAACGTTAATTGGTCTTTCACCACCGGAAGCGTTTACATCAGCTTCTTCCATGCATAGAGGTTTAGGTCCTCCTTGGAAACAGTAAGCTACTAGATAAACGATATCTGAAATGTTTATCACTTCATCCGGGTCGTAATCAATATTACCCCTCATTGCCCAACAGCAATCAATCATAAATTCCGGTTTTTGGCATGTACAATCTACAGGTGGTGGACCTTTGAGAGCAATATAATTGATGACATGTAAAGCATCTCCTATATTAATCATACAATCACCATTTGCATCAGCATTTGCAAGTGGAGTTGGCTCCGGTCCTAATCCAAATATATATTTACCGAAGAAAACAATATCCAGTACATTGATATTTCCATCAGAGTTGAAGTCTCCGGGCATTTGTTCTGAACAATGATAAAGAGGCTGTGTACAAGTACAGTCCGTAAGAGAATCTCCATTTCCATCGAGAAATAATTCCAAAGATTCAAAATCGTTGTTATCAATTCGGCAATCCCCGTTAACATCAGCATTAGCGAGATAACTCGGACGAGGACCATCATTATATAAAAATTCAGATAATAAAAATAAGTCAGTATAATCAATTAGAGCATCAGCATTAAAATCTCCTGCTGTTTGAAAGCTACACGTATCCGGATTTATGCAGGTACAATCAACAAGACTAACTACAGGATTGTTGAGATGACTAAAAATTCTTTGTGAGTCAAAGCTGTCAATAACACAATCACCATTTACATCGCAATTAAAAAGGAACTTTGGAGATGGATTGGTTCCGTTTAGATAATTATTTAAAGCTATAACATCACCCAATTCGATGAATTGATTATCATTAACATCACCAGGGTTTTGTTCGGCACAAATTGAATCACAAGGAGCTATAAATGAAATATCGAGACAGTGCCAAACAGAAGTGGTTGAACATGTAAGTTCATAACAAAAGTATCTTGCATCTCCTTCAATATAAAATTCTGTTGTACCGACAGGAAAACTCACATCTTCGGGTAATGTAAGCTTAAATTTACTCCCATCTAATTCAAACCACGAACAATCATCAGCTTGGATATAAGAGATCGGAAGAGCGTCGTGTAGGGAAAGAGTGTAGATCTCGGTGGTCGCCGTATCATTAAAAAAAAAAATAAAACAATACAAGAATATGACTGAAAATCATCAATTTATATAACAATATCAGCAGACTACTCATACAGGAACTAGTA
>CAJVYT010000581.1 GCA_913009765.1 uncultured candidate division Zixibacteria bacterium | reverse complement strand
CCATGCCCTTCTCCAGAGCTCCTTCCAATTCATTATCTGTAATAGCAAAGCTCTTTACCTGCCCCATAATATCAGTAAACCATAACCTGATAAACTTCACATCCTGTTCTTTAACAGCTTTTAACATCTCTTCTTTAGTCTTTTTAGCCATGTTTCCATATCCCCCTTTTTTTTGTGCTCCTATTAGTACTAATGTCACCCGATAGCCTGTTCGCCTTTTTCTCCTGTTCTGATTCTTATGCATTCAGGAAGATTCAGAACAAAAATCTTGCCGTCGCCAATCTTACCTGTTTTAGCGCCTTTTATAATAGCATCAATTGTCGGTTTAACAAAGTCCTCATTGACTGCTATTTCAAGTCTTATCTTTTTAAGAAGGTTTACATTATGAATAACTCCCCTGTAGGTTTCAGTATAACCTTTCTGCCGACCGCAACCTAATGCATTGGTAACTGTCATCTTAAAAACTTCCGCGTCATACAGAGCTTTTTTAACATCAGGAAGCTTGTGCGGTTGAATCATAGCTATAATCAATTTCATATTTTTTAACTCCTTTCGTTATTCTGTAGTAAATATTTGGAATCCTGAGTATGCTTCCATGCCATGTTCGCTAATGTCCATTCCTTTCAATTGCTCTTCGTCAGAAGCTCTTAGTCCCACAGTCTTTTTGATAATGTAGAAAAGAACTAACGCAGATCCAAATACCCAGACAAACACAGAAAGCACGCCTATAAGCTGCGTGAGAAACTGCGAGAATCCTCCTCCAAATAAGAGACCGTTTATAGAGCCTACCCCACTTGACTCACCATAAGACGCCTGAGCAAAAAGCCCTACTGCAAGCGTTCCAAATGCTCCGCAAACTCCATGAACAGATATAGCGCCTACTGGATCGTCAATGTGTAGAATCTTATCAATAAATTCAACACTAAGTACAACTAATACACCCGCAATAGCTCCAATAGTAATTGCGCTTAGTGGAGATACACTTGCGCAACCAGCTGTAATTGCGACTAATCCAGCCAATGCACCATTTAGAGCCATACTTGTATCAGGTTTCCCAAATTTAATCCAGGCTGTAAACATAGCAGTTATTGCTCCTGCGGAAGCAGCCAGATTAGTAGTTACAGTGATAGTGGCAATGCTTAAATTTGTACCCGAAGTAGTGCTTCCAGCATTAAACCCAAACCAGCCAAACCAGAGGATAAATACGCCTAAAGCCGCCAGAGGAATATTATGGCCTGGTATAGCGTTAGAGCTTTTGTCTTTGTTATATTTCCCCAGTCTTGGCCCAAGTAGTAATGCACCAGCCAAAGCTGTCCAACCGCCTACAGAATGAACTACTGTTGAACCGGCGAAGTCTATCATTCCTTTATCTGCAAGCCATCCGCCTCCCCAAATCCAGTGTCCTACCACAGGATAAATCAATGCGCAAACAAAGAATGAATAGATCAAATATGCAGGAAATTTTGTTCTCTCAGACATAGTTCCGGAAACAATAGTTGCAGCTGTGGCAGCAAAAACCACTTGAAACATCCAGTAGGCAAACTGCCATAATCCTTCTTGCGTTGAGGGATTAGCGCTAGTTAGAAAAAACCCACTTGAGCCAAAAAGTCCCAGCTTGTCTGCGCCGAACATTATACCAAAACCAATTAACCAGAAGGCAATTGAGCCGATACTAAAATCCATAAGATTTTTCATTAAGATATTTGAAGCATTTTTTGCTCTTGTAAAACCAACCTCTACCATGGCAAAACCCGCCTGCATAAAGAATACAAGAAATGCCGCTATCAATGTCCAGACTGTATTGATTGCAGTTGCATTACTTGCTGTTGTTGGTTCATTAGCAAATGCAAATGAAGGAAAAACAAGGACACTTCCCATGATTAAGAACATTACTTTTAATACTAGTTTTAACCTTTTTGTAGACATTTTTATGCTCCTTTTAATTTTGTAAGTTAAAAGCTATAAGCCAAAGTAAAACCACCGTAGAATTCATTATCTTCGCCTCCATCATTGGCATCCTCGAGGTCACCAAACGGTATAGAGTAATTAATATTTGGCGTTAAGGTTAACTTCTCGCCTAAAGGAATAGTAGATCGGAAGAGCGTCGTGTAGGGAAAGAGTGTAGATCTCGGTGGTCGCCGTATCATTAAAAAAAAAATAAATAATATGATAAAAAAAACAAAAAAACAAAACACAATTGAACGTAGAAGAACTTCACTCTTATCCACAGTAGCCCGTATCGTATGTAAGTATTGTACAGTTCGTACGTCC
>CAJVYT010000580.1 GCA_913009765.1 uncultured candidate division Zixibacteria bacterium | reverse complement strand
TTTAATGATACGGCGACCACCGAGATCTACACTCTTTCCCTACACGACGCTCTTCCGATCTGTTAGCAGATTGAAAGCTACAGAGTCAATGGAAAATATTCTTTTTCATCAATTTTATCATATATACATTAATAGACATAAATTAGATTTTGAATTGAAATAAAGTCGAGTAGGTAAAGGGGAATCACACCCCTAAACCTCTCACACCTGTCCCGCTTAGCGGGGGAACCGTACGTGATGCTCTCACATCATACGGCTCTTCTTAACAAGTCAAGGCATAAACCCCTTTTGCCAGTGAACAAACATAAAAATATTTACACGTATCATATTATTTTTATACGTATAATTTTAAAATAATTACACGTATAAATAAAGTTAACGGCTAGAAATTCCGTACAGCCCATTCCTAAAGTGGATGCTCCAAAGTCCTTATAATGATGCGTTTAGACAGAAAAAGTTGGAAAGCTTAGGTATCCGCTTTCTAAGGATTAATGATGAGTATGTAAAAGAAAATATTGATTTTGCTCACATTCATGACCAGAAAGAAATAGAAAACTATCTACTGGTAATCCCTGTCCTTGAAAGGACATTGGCAAAATCAATACAAGACAGAGAAAAAAGAACCAATGATACAATTAATATAACTGAGGATATAACATCCATAATTGACAGAATTACGGAATTGAACAAAGGAAATATACAAAGTCAATATCTTGCAAAGAGATCAGAGTATCTAAGGAATAGAGGTCATGATGTTGCAACAATTAATGCCGAAACAATTAGCATATTTAATGAAAAATGGTCAGATATAAACACTCGGCTCTCAATTGTCCCAGGAAAGAATACTTTGAGAGAATTAAGGAGTCAAATCGACTGCTTATACAAAGTTAGCCTGACTGACATTAGGATAATTGATGAATTCAAACCTGACGAAATACATCAAGATCTCAAGGATTTAATTGTAAGCCTTGAACAAATAAGGTGCCAACAAAGCACTTAACAAAAGCATCAAGAGGGACCGCTGAGGCGTCGGGTCAGCTGGAGTAACGTACTAATATTAAACAATAAATTCGTATAGAGGGTAGCTGCTCGGCGGCCCCTTATGCAGGTCGTTAGCTTAACGAAAAAAAGAACACCATGACTATAGAGCCCTTTCCAATCCCTACTAAAATATTATTAGAAACTCCTCTATATCAAGAAATCAAATTTGGAGAAAAACAAATATGGGGTGTCATTGAATTCTTATATTGGCCTGGCACTTATGATGCCTTCTGCACCGGATGTGGAAAAGAAGCTACATTCAAAGTTATTAGTAAGAACAGACCACCAGAACATAATAAAAGGCTCCACTCTTCAATAGGCATTTCAGGTAACTCCAGAGGAGCGAGCTTAAAAGTCTCAATTGACAAAGGTCTTTATACCATTGAGGCCCAATGCACAAGGTCAGAAGGGCATAGGCATTTATATATTTTCCACATTGATTACCCAAGGCAACCATGGCAACCTTATGGTTTTAAATGCACTGAAGGTTCCATTACAAAAATTGGCCAATATCCATCATTTGCAGACTTCAACATCTCTGAAATCGATAGATTTAAACCGGTCCTCGAGAAGCAAAAGAGAAACGAGTTTGTTAGAGCTATAGGTCTTGCTGCTCATGGAATAGGTATTGGTTCATTTGTTTATTTGCGTCGTATTTTCGAATCTCTTGTTGAGGAAGCATATAATATAGCAATATCGGCAGACACTTCATTCGATAAAGCATCTTATGCAAAGGCACGAATGGATGAGAAAATTAAGCTATTAAAAGCTTACCTACCATCCACTCTATGTGAAAATGCAAAACTGTATTCTGTTCTAAGCATTGGCATACATGCGTTAACTGAAGAAGAATGCAACAGATATTTTGTCATCGTAAGGTCTGGAATAGAGTTGATATTAAATGAGAAGCTCAGAAGCCTAGAAGCAGAAAAAAGTAAAAAACAAATTGAAAAGGAACTGCAAGACCTTCACAGCAATTTACAAAAGAGTCAGAATTGATTTGTGAGCCAAAAGGGCTGAGCCAAAAGCTGACCAAAAGGGGGTCCTGACCAAAAGGGGGCCAAAAGGGGGTCGGACCACGGCAACTGACTGTTTTATAGGCAAAGTACGCCCGAAAACGCCCATTTTTTGTCCTTAGAAGGTTCTTTTTTCTTTCAAAAAGAACCTTCTAAGGAACTAGAGACCACAGGAACAGAAACAAGAACCAAATTGATGTATGCCGAGAGCGCACAGACACTAC
>CAJVYT010000579.1 GCA_913009765.1 uncultured candidate division Zixibacteria bacterium | reverse complement strand
GCGAGGTCGGGTTAGGGGGCGAAGTGCATGAGCGTGTGGTGGGGTGGGGTGGGTGGGGTGTGGGTTGGTTTTTTTTTTAATGATACGGCGACCACCGAGATCTACACTCTTTCCCTACACGACGCTCTTCCGATCTATAATATAATTTTTCTTTGTGCGGGATAGTTTTTTTCCATCCATTTCGGCACTAAGCGTGATATCATGCATTCCCCGTTTATCAAAAAGATGTGAGGAATTTTGACCGGAAGCGGTATCACCATCACCAAAATCCCATGACCAAGAGTTAACAAAAAATTTCGACGATCCTGCAAACTGTACATCAAGAGGAACCCATCCGTATGTTGTATCAGCATCAAATGTAACTCCAAATTCGGCTAATGCTTTAATACAAAAATTACCGGAAGGTTCTATATCATAAAAATCATTCCATTGCCCGAATTGACGATAAAAGCTTTCACCCGGCTTGGCTGACGATGTCACTGTCGTTTTAATCTGGGTTAATGATTTGAGAAAGAACTTACCGTCCGGGTCAATATCATTTAAGTCATACTTTGGTTCGTCTTGATAAAAAGTACTTCTATCAGGATCATTAGATGATGTTTCTATAACATTGGATGAATCCCCTAAAAGAACAGGGATATCGGAGGTTCGGTCAAATGCTTGTCCTCCTTGTGAAAGCGAAACATATACGTAAAAATCATCATCAATTGTTAAATAAACTCTATCAATTAAATCAATTGTATGAAAACCGGAATATTCAATATGTCCTGATTGTGTGGTTAGAATATTAGCAAAATCATTATTTAATGTATCGTCATAAATGATAACAGTATAGTCAACAGAATCTGCGGCGGTGTAAAAACTAACGGCAACCAGTAGTTCACCGTTATCTGCAGTAAAAGCATTCACAGCTTCTGTAATATCAGTTTTTGTGTCACGCCATCCATGATAATCATGGTAGTAAATTTTATCATAGGGCATTGGGACAACATTTTGAAAACTTACAGCTCCCATTTCAGGATTTTGCCCACAGTGTTTATCATAATAAGATATCCAAAAATATCCACTTAACCCCCATCCGGCTCCCCAACTATTCTTACACAACCAAGCACCGGGGTAACTTGCCTGAGTTGATTTATTGTCATCCCAACCGACAATAGATATAGCATGATTGGGATCTTCAGTTGCTGAGGGTGGCTGGTAATGAATATAGTTATTAATATATGCACTACTGTAATACATGCAGGTTCCGATAACACCTTCGGTCATAATTTTTTCTTTAATTGTGTTAATTCTGCTTAAATCAGCACCGGCAGTATACCATTCTATATCTCTCACATAATAGTAGTGCCAGTCCGGGCTGGCTCTTAAGGGTGCCGGAGTATGTGACTGACCGTCAATATCACGCACCGCCCCTTCACCTCGTGTTAAATATGCTGTTGTTACCCGATAATCTCCCCCTTGATGTACCGTTAAGCCAGACCCTGACGGCGGAGTAACATCATCATTGTTATTTTGATTGAAACCATTCCACCAATCAAGATGATATTCTGCTAAATTAGGTTGACCGGTATCACCATTTGCTGTCCAGTTTCCGGTCATGAGCAAATTACCTTCTATCGCCGACATAGCACCGAATGTCCAACAAGTACCGTCGATTTGACTTTTGACAGGAGAAACTAAATTATAATCTCTTAAATCATAAGAACTTGGATATTGGGCATCACTCTTGAGAGGAAACAAAATACATAGCAAAACTATAAATGAAAAGAATTGTAAATTAGATTTTTTTGACATAATCTCACCTTCAATAATTTTTCTGTTTTCGTGCATTTTTATAGTATAAAACAATCTGCTTTTACAGATGGATTATTTGAAAAGTAGTATATAGATTAATATATCAATAATACTATAATTTGTCAATCTAAGCTTTGTCCAACGCAGCTGGGTAGCCCACCATAAAGGGCTTGTTGAAAAAGCCTCTATTTTGTGGTCAGGTTTATTTTTATCTTTGATTTATTGGTGCTAATGATTTTTGTCGGAGATAATGTCTTAATACGCTCCAGATTCTTTCTGAAATATCTTTTAACAACTTTATTTTCAATAAGTAATGCAATAAAACGGCTCCCAACCGTTTAAAGTTTATCACTGATGCTATCAAAAATGATTGGATTAACATCTTAGACAGACCTCGACGCCATGCCCGTCTGAGTCCATGCCACTCTTTCGCTTCTCCAAATATTCCCTCTATAACAGGAGCTCGTGATTTATACAACTGCTTAAAACTTTCT
>CAJVYT010000578.1 GCA_913009765.1 uncultured candidate division Zixibacteria bacterium | reverse complement strand
CGTCTCGTGAGCCATTTGGTCCATCCCTGTCGGGCGTCCATTACCAAATGGACTCGACTATACCGGCGATCTGCGTTGCCCCGACCGTCCTGCGTCCGTGATGACGTTGATCATCACTCCCACAATGGCTCTACGCCATTCCATGGCTATCGGGGACTATCGGCCCTCGTGTCCACTCTCCCTGGCCGACAGCGAGGGAAACTGCTAATATAACTTCACCCAATTTTTCAAACTCCTTCGGTTTTAGCTTTTTCTGAAATTTCGCCAAAGATTCTGCAAATGCTTTATCACTTGAGGTATCCATTGTTAATTCATTTGTACAACTAATTGATACCGCTGAAATAAAAAGGATCAATACTGAATTTAAAAGATATTTTTTCATAATGCTCTCTCCTGTAGTTGCCTAACAATTCCATTAGAACGATCTGTTCTCTTATCTATAGACAAATCACTTTGCTGGCTTGAATCTTTATCCGGATTTTGAAATGGATCAATAAGACTTACTTCATTACCAGCCCTCTAAAACTAGTAAGTATCCAATGTTATTTCCACTAGAGTATTGAGTATGAAAGATTCTTATAACTCACCACCTATATTTTTTACTCTAAGGATTTCTTTTTTTCTTGCATCTGCATCAATTTTATTATCAAGATTTTTCAGAGCTTTGTTCCATCGAGGCGTATCCCCATATCCAACAATCAATACTCCTCCATCAAATTGACTTGATCTACAATAAACTTCTATATATCTATTTTTTACGTACACCACTAATGGCAATTGGTAAATGCTTTCACTCGAGTAATCCATCTTTCTTTCCACAAATCTTGCCCCAGGGTATTTATCCTTAAGTGCTTTCTTTAATACCGGAACATCTTTTACACAACTAGATTCTTTATTGTCTCTAAATCCCCAAATTTCAGCAATTTCTCTTGTATCTACATCAATAGTTAATGCCGCTGAATCGAAGAATTTTGATGGCTTGCGAAGAGTTACTACACATGTTGGCTCTAATATTTTCGTATAAGCTGATCCTGGCGAAGGTACCTCCTTAAATGGTGCATCACCAGCAATTTCATAAACCTTAGGTTTCTTACATGTTAATGGAGAAAGATTTATCTTTTCTCCGATTCGGTAGCCTAGTATTCCAATAATTTTCTTGTCTACATTAACTCCCCCTGTATTCTTATTTTGCTCTAAGGAATCGGCTTTAGCATCTATTGCTAATATTGCTGCAGATAAAACTAGCAACATCCATAATTTTTTAGACTGAAACATTCCGTACTCCTTATCTTTGGTTGCTAATATTCGGGGATAATTTGTAAGTTTTCGCCAGTACATTTTTGAGGAAGTTCACTGCCCTGCTAGAACTCTAGCGTTAGAAATTGTCCCTTCAGCGCTACTCCTTCAAAGCTAGCAAATGGCTAGCCCTAAATCTAGGTAGTTACAATTCATTAGGGCAAAAAAATGGAAGGCCGCCCAGAAGCCCATGGCACCGTCACCGATGGCCAGTTCAGGCACGTTCATCCCGCGGGCTTTTAATTTTAGCAAGACCTCGCGCCAGCTTTGTGTCGATTCCCGTATTCCGTCTTCAATCGCCAGGAAATGCTTCTGGCCGCGTTCGTTCACACCGATCACACCAAGGCACAGAGCTTGGCATCTTCTGACCTCAGGCCACTGTAGACCCCGTCCGCCCACACATAGACCCAGCGGTCCTTATCCAAGGGTTCTTCGCACCGGTCTCGATACTCTTGGGCCCAGACCTGCTTCAGACGCGATACCGTGCTGGCCGACAGGCCCTGAGCTTAATGTAATCGGATTTTTCCATTAAATTGATTATAAACACAAATATGCTTGGTGTGAGTAGCAGAGTTATAAATATTGGGTTTCTTATATTCATGTACTTATACATTTAACGTCGCAAATCACCGGCGGCAAAAAGTGGTGTGAGGAACGAACACTGCTTTTTGGCGTCCGTGTGAATTTGCCTTGTTATATTTCACATTCTGACCACGCAATTTTCCCAGCATACTGCTTCCCTAAAAGGTTTTCATCTAAGTAAATACGAACATTCGTAGTTACTTGTTGGTGATCGTAATCGTTGTTCGCCACATGAACAACTGCCGTTCCGATTGATAGAGCTTTTAGCTTAACTCCTAAATGGTTCCATCGCCCTCTGGTGGTGTGTGTTGGATTCACTAAAATATCATAAGGGAGCTTTCGACCAGCCTTAACTGTGGCTTTTTTTGAGAAGGCATCTATTTCACCACAAATTGTAAATGACACCTCATGATTTG
>CAJVYT010000577.1 GCA_913009765.1 uncultured candidate division Zixibacteria bacterium | reverse complement strand
AGATTCCGCGCTTCGCGCTCCACCTATCCATGGCGTTGGAGCCGACTGCGATTCTCGGTGTCTGCGCAAGCAAGCTTGCTCCGCCACCTGCGAGTCTCGCGGCTCAACAGCCCGGCCCGTTCGGCTCAAATTAAGCGGCACTGAAAATCAATCATATCACTTAAAGCTGAAAAAGGAGCAAGCCAATTGAAATCAGACGACATTACCGTTCAGCAACTTTTTCAGGACCGAAGGCAATACATGGTTCCTTTTTACCAACGCTCGTATGTTTGGACGCTTTCCAACCAGTGGGATCAACTATGGGATGATATCCGAGTTAAAGCTGAGTCAAGGCTGGAAGGTAATCGAATAACTCCTCACTTTCTTGGCGCGGTTGTTTTGGACCCTCAGCCAAGGGTTGGTTTGATTGGTGTAGATACACTGCATATTATTGACGGACAACAACGACTTGTAACATTACAATTTGTTCTAAAATCCGTACTGCTCACATTGAAACTTGTTAAGTCTAACGCCATATCTGAGATAGTTTCAGGAATGTTAAAAAACTCTAATCCTGACACAATGAGAGACTCAGACATTGAAACCTTCAAGGTATGGCCAACATTTCGAGACAGAAAAAATTACCGTTCTGCTATAGACGCAAAGGATCGAGATGAGCTGAAAGGGCTTTTTCCGAATAGCTTTACACAGAGAGAGACGATTAGAAAAATTGGTGTACGGCATCCTGCACCTTTAGAAGCTATTTGGTTTTTCACGGCACGTTTTGAGAGATGGGTTAAAGAGGGTACGGACGAAGAGGTTGCGGTGCGAGCTGAAACCCTGGCCACTTCTGTCTTGCAAGATTTAAAAGTGGTTTCAATAGTTTTAGATGAAGATGACGATGCTCAGGTAATTTTTGAAACCTTAAATGGACGTGGTGCGCAACTCCATGCAACTGATTTGATAAGAAATTTTATTTTCATGCGCGCTGATCGGGAAGGATCGGATTCAGAAAATCTTTATAATACTTTCTGGTCAAATTTCGAACAAAGCTATTGGAACATTGGGCAACGCCGTGGACGTATGGTTAAGCCAAGGGTTGAATGGTTTATCCATGCGTCTCTCCAAGCAGAGCTTCGTGAAGAAATAGACCTAGGGAGGTTGTACTTTGAATATCGGCGTTACGTTTTTAATGATAACGAACCTAAAACAGCACAAGCCCAACTGGAAACTCTGACACAGTATGCCGTGCAATACCAAGAGTTGATTGACGGAAGTGCCAGCAGTCCAATTGCAAAATTTGGGCAAAGAATTGCCCCATATGACATCACTACTTTGCACTCCCTTGCATTACTGATAGGAGCATCTTCAATAAGTGACGAAGCAAAAGATGAAATGTTTAGCTTTTTGCTCTCGTATGTCGTTCGTCGTACGATTTGTGGATTAACAACTAAAAATTATAACAATATTTTCATTTCTATCCTACGAAACTTGTCAAAAGAAGAGTTGTCGCCTGAGGTTCTTAGCAGACTACTCAGTACATTAAAAGGAGAGGCTTCAAGATGGCCTAGAGACGAGGAATTTAGAAATGCCTGCCAGGGAGCCGCAATCTACCCCGGAGCACTTGAAGCTCCTAAAATGAGAGCTATTTTGGCAGAACTTGAATTAGGACTCCGTCTTAACGCCAGAACTGAGGACTCATTTAACAGCAATCTCAACAATCTTGACATAGATCATATCCTCCCAAGATCATGGTATAAATACTGGCCACTACCTGATGGCACAGAGGTAGATCAAAGTAATATTTCGAGCATACAGCTTAAGCAGTTAATAGGAGTACCCTTAGATGAAAATGAAGCTGCAATCATGAAACGTCAGAATAGCATTCCAACCCTAGGAAATCTTACTTTGTTAAATCTTAGCGTTAATAGAGAGGCTCAGCATAAGGCGTTTCCTATCAAAAAGGAATTATTGTTGGCAAATACTAATCTTCGATTAAATGTCCCCTTGCTTGGTATTAAAAATTGGAATGAAGAAGAAATACAAAAACGCGGTGAACTCTTAGCTGATGTCGCCCTACAAGTCTGGCCAGGTATAAAAGCCGAACCAGGCGCTGCACATTGACCGCAAGGGGCGCGGGTCTGTTGGTCTTTGCTAATTTGGGTGTTTACGGTGCTTGTTGCAAATGCTGTTAATGGCACTCCATATAGAGCCATTTCTGGATCACCTTAATCGATCCACTTGAAGATCACGCTAATCGAGCCACCCTGTGATCATCATAATGGAGCCACCTGGTGATCAGGTTAATCGGGCCAC
>CAJVYT010000576.1 GCA_913009765.1 uncultured candidate division Zixibacteria bacterium | reverse complement strand
CTGAGGGTTCACGATTGACCGCATAGCCAATTTTATTGTATTTCATTGGTGTTTCTTAAGGTCTATTTGATATTTTAAATGGGCTGAGCGGGATGTATTGCCTAACAAAAAAACGGCACTCACAAGTAAGGATAGATAGATACGTTTAAAATTGGTATAAAAAAACGAAAATCTTTTTTGGGTGAATTTGTTGTTATAAAAAATCTCTTTTCTACATTTTTTTACAGAAAAGAGAAACACGATAAATGTCTTTCAGGATATCTTGAAGACTTTTGCAAGAGGCTCAATTGTGATAAATCCTCTGCCTTTGTAGCAAAGACCTTAAGTTTATGATAAAATTAATGTCATTTTTATGACTTAAAACAATATTGTAAGATATATCTATTTTGGCCTATTGACTTAGCTGACCCAAGATTTTATCATAACCTCTATGGGAGATATAGGGGCCAAGCCAAATTATGGGGAAATAAGCTGGCTGGTTTTTCAAGAGGAGTTCCAAAGAGAAGAAGATTGCTACAAATGGTTGTTTAAAACTCGTTGGCCAAAAGGCTTTGTTTGTCCCAAATGTGAGGGGAAAAAGTATTGGCTCATTTCCACTAAACAGCGTTTATATAAATGCAGAAGTTGCCGTTATCGGATTTCTCTTACATCAGGGACTATTTTTCACAAAACACGGACCCCTTTGCTAAAATGGTTCATGCTGATTTTTCGGATGGCAACTTCCAAAACAGGAGTATCCATTAACGAAATGGCAAGAGAGCTTGAGATTAAGGACTATAAAACAGTATGGGCAATGGCCCACAAGGTTCGTAAAGCAATGGCAGATCGAGATGCCCAATATACATTAGCAGGGTTAGTAGAAATCGATGAATCTTTTTTTGGCCCGAGCTTCTCAGGTAAAAGAGGTCGTGGAACTGAAAAGAAAGAATTAGTAATTGTTGCCGTCTCTCTTTGGAAAAATAAAAAAGGAAAAGAACAACCAGGGTTTGCTCATGCTTTTGTAGCAGAGAATGCTAACGCAGAAACAATTGAAAATGTTTTGAAACGTCTTGATGCTTCAACGGAAGAGATTGAACCATTAATCAATGCTATTCGTTCAGATGGTTGGAGGAGTTATCGGACTGTGACAAAAAAATTGGGTATAGTTCATAATAGGGCTATCCTTCGTGACCCAAAAGATTCTATGAAACTGCTTCATTGGACTCACAAAATCATTGCAAATGCTAAATCTGTTTTTGCTGGTCCGCATAGAGGCGTTTCAAAAAAACATCTCCAGAGTTACCTTTCAGAAGTATGTTATCGTTTTAATCGGAGGTTCTGGGGAAAGGAAGTATTTCATCGCTTATTATTTGCTTGTGCGTCCACGAGTACTATAACGAGGGAGATTTAATGTCAACATAATTGGGTCAGCTAAGTCAATAGGCCAATCTATTTATAAAGTTATTTTGAAAAGCGGATATATGAAAAGTGAGGCATAAATCATGAGGACACATTCATGCGGTGAAATAAACGCAAAGGATACAGGCTCAGGTGTCACAATAGTCGGCTGGGCCAACAAATGGCGCGATCACGGCGGCGTGGTATTTATTGACCTGAGAGACAGGAGCGGCCTTGTGCAGGTGGTGTTCAGTCCTGAAGTCGATGCCGGTATTCATAAAGCAGCACACAAAATCAGAAATGAATTTGTTGTTCAAGTGGAGGGAGAAGTAAGAAACAGGCCTGAAGGCACGGTGAATTCCTCAATCCCTACGGGAGAGATCGAGGTTGTTGCAAAAAAACTCAGCGTGCTGAATGATTGCCGGCCCCTGCCCTTTATGATTGAGGGTGAAACCGATGCCTCGGAAACATTGAGGTATAAATACAGATACCTTGATCTCAGGCGGCCTGTAATACAGCAGAATTTCATTATCCGTCATAAGGCCTCCAGGGCCTTCCGTAACTATCTTGATTCTCTTGGTTTCATGGAAATCGAAACCCCTGTGCTCACAAAGAGCACACCTGAAGGGGCAAGGGATTATCTTGTACCGAGCAGGACCAATCCGGGGCACTTTTTTGCGCTGCCTCAGTCACCCCAGATATTCAAACAGATACTCATGGTATCGGGACTTGAAAGATACTATCAAATCGTCAGATGTTTCAGGGATGAAGACCTCAGGGCCGACAGACAGCCAGAGTTCACACAGGTCGACATTGAAATGTCCTTTGTAAAAAGAGAAGATGTTATGGCTGTTACCGAAGACATGATTAAAAAGGTATTCATTGATACGATCGGTGTGGAAATTACAGAACCTTTCCAGA
>CAJVYT010000575.1 GCA_913009765.1 uncultured candidate division Zixibacteria bacterium | reverse complement strand
TATTGTTTTTGTTTTTTGTTTTTTTTTTCAAGCAGAAGACGGCATACGAGATATATCAGTGTGACTGGAGTTCAGACGTGTGCTCTTCCGATCTGCAGCGCATTTGGCTGATGGAATTGATCCGAATGTACAAGATTCGTCACTTGTCTGCGGCGTTATTGATTGGATACTCGCCGAATTCATACGCATCCATCACAGTGTGTCAGCTGATGAAGCCAGCAAAATTGTTGATGACATCGTTGTAAAAGCAGCGCCACTTATCCAAGATTTTAATGGTTTTTTAAAAGTGCTTGATCCCTCACTCGGGGCGAGTGACTACTGCTTGGTGCTATTATATCAGCGGGGAAAGAGCGGAGCGCTGTATGAGGAAATTGAGCATTGGGTTCAGCCTAGTATGCGACAGAATCTGCGGCGAACTTTGAACCGACTCGTTAACGACAAGGCATACTTGCATCAAAATGATATACATTATTCAATCACGCGCACAGGTGAGCTTGAGGTTGAGAATAGACAGCTACTAGAGCCATAGCTTTATGCCTCCTAAGGCCTTGCGTGAGGGCGCATTTGGAGTTGAGCGTGAAGCGCGTAGCGTAAAATGCGACTCTCTCCACGCAATTGTTAGCTCTCATCTTCAGAGAGCTTGAATGCATACGAATTTTTTTCATCATTGTAGAACTCACACATTTCAACCACTATTTCCCCGAAGTCTTCGAAACTTGCTTCATCTATCAAAGCGGTATATGAAACTACGTTTTGTAATGTACGTGTGCGGAAGAGAATTCCCTTAATGAAGTCATGCTCATTTAGGATACCTTCCTTTTCCAGATAACCACAAACATTTGGCTTTCCTTCAAATTCTATTTGACGAAGCATGGGAGTGTCTATTTTTCCAAATGCTATATGCCAAAGTTCACCAGAGCATATTGAGCCATATAATGGTTCTTTATACACCAACACCCCAGACTCTATAGCATTCGTTGGATGTGAAAACGCCGAAAGATCACAAATTAGAAATGTTGGGCCTAAGGAAAATTGACTGGATTTTATGTTCTGGTTTAGTTTGTTTACAACTGACTCAATAAAGTGCTTTGGAGGGCAAGAGAAAGATTCATAAGTGGCTCCAAGGGGGGTTATTTCTGACTCACCAAATGCCACCAACTCTCCTGCCATTATTTGTTCTTGGATACTAATTTGAGCATCAATTCCGCTTTCAATTGCAGCATTGTAGTTCTCGCTACCTCGCGCCCATCCAAGTGCCTTTGCTTCGAAATATACTTTCATTTCTTTGTGCGTAACGCAGAAATCAGGTCTGGATTCAGGTTCTTCTGGCACCCTCTCGATATTTACTCCTTTTTCTCCAAGCTCCAAATAGATCGAGCACTCCACGAATTGGTCATACGCAGTTTTTAACTCTTCAGTGTATCCGCCTTTGAAGTTTTTTAACAATTTCAAAATCTGCGTGACTGTTTGATCTGCAAACTGGTGCGTAGTTGCAGCGAAGTCTATTTTCTCGCATGTATCGAGCGGCATGGCATGTAGCAATCCGTTGTGCCCGTACTCATGGTGCTCCTGGAGCAAATATAGTATGCGTTCTCGTAGTGTCATATGATTTAACTGTAGGAGCTAACTATAATTAGAGGTCCTAAAAGACTCCTTTAAAAGACGCATTTAGGTCCTACGAAAATCAGTTTCTTTATATTTCAATAACATAACAGGATTTTATGGGACTCTTTCACGAAAAATAAATAACAAAGGATGCAATAACTCTATAGCCCCTGAAGAATTAATCATGCGCCTGTTATGAAATAGATTCAATACTAAACGAAGGTGTTTTTTACCTCCCCTTTACAGCGCACCGGAACGAGGAGATAAAAATCTGATAAGTGAGCATCTTGCTTGAGCCCGAATGGCGTTTTATGCCATCGGCGAGTTATGCAAACTTAAGGGATTTTTGCTCCGTAGTGGAGGGCACCACAAAGTGGTGCGCTGTAGGGGTGTACTTTCTTTTTCGTTAGTTTTTCTTTGGACAAGCAAAGAAAAAGTGACCCGCCATCAGGCGGAAAGCAACTTTTCAGATTGAGATAAAAACCAAAAAAATAAAAATTCCCCCGGATTCCACTACATTTCATCCAGGCTACAAAAGAGAAGAAGCCTACCTAGCTGTCCTCTCAATCAACCAAATAATATAAACAAACAGAAAAAACCCAAACTCCGCCAATGTAATCAAATACAACCACCACACAATCCTCCGCCCCGATGGTTTCATCGGAATCCATATCCTGCGGATATAAAAACGCCACCCCGGTATCTTTGACCATTTTTTCA
>CAJVYT010000574.1 GCA_913009765.1 uncultured candidate division Zixibacteria bacterium | reverse complement strand
CCATGTTTTTTCTGATTGGTTTTACTCTTTTTCTCGTCCCATAAGAAAGTGATACCATCCATAACTACAGTATAATTAATATGTAGTTATAGTCAAGTGCGCTTGAAAGGGTCAGACTCCTTTTGCGATTATTGCGACCTTTTGGCTGGAGTACGCTGGCAACCCGTATTTTTGAAATGACCTCGGAGGGGGAATGGGAGCGCGCCGCACTGCCTGCGGTGACCCTGATTGCTGCGGGTTTGATCCCGGTGATTATGCTGGTACGACGTAGTGCGGCTGGGCGCCATTGATAGAAAAGTTATAAGATTGATTATTAACGCTTATTAAACTCCAGTTCAAAAGATGATTTGGATAAAGACACATCCCAAACGTCTGGGCTAAAAGGGCCTTTGTTAATCAACTCGGCAAGAATCCGCTTATTATCATCGGTCATATTTGCACCAAAATATATATTCTTTATTTCATTTCCATTCAAGATCAGCGACAAGCCATCATTTTCAGGTTGACGCTCTGCCTCGGGAATAAAAATAATTCGGTATTCTTCTTCATACTCCCATGCTTTAGATTTAATTAGAGCAGGCTTGAACCCAAGAGCATTGGCCGGGCTTGGATAAATTGCCTCGGGATAATCATTTTCATATTGCACTTTGAATGCATACGATATCGGCATTATTGTGGCATCATACTCAACGCAATATCCTTTATGGGAATCAGTATAGTGAGACCAGAATAATAGGTTTTCTTTATTGGTTGTAAAACTGCACATCCTTATATTGCCGAATGTCTTCTGTATTGCGTCGTATATCGTTTTCTGGAAAAGCTCTGGTTTGTTCATACTTTTTGATACAAACGACTCAGCAGACTTTTTGGCATGACCATTTTTTATAGCCACCTTAATTAAGTGTTTGCGAATCTTTGATGGGTTTTTTGGATAGTTAAAGTGTGGCTTACACTCAAAAGGGTCATTGAGATGTATAGGTACAGAGTGATAAAGTTTCCCGCAAACAAACAGATCGTTTAAATATTCAATATGATTCACATCAAACTTAGAGAATCTAAATAGCGTTTTTATTCCGGCTATGCTCGGGTGTGGATGGTTCTTGTTAAATTCCTCTAAATCTTGTGACTCGGTCATTTAGATATCTCGTGTATTTTATGAGGTTAAAGGGGCCTGGCCCCTTTAATTTTTCCATTGGGATCTAATTTTTTGCTCCTAATGTTTAAGTTGTTGGGTACGACGACAGGAGCGTCCCAACGAGCGACTTATTAGAACTCATATTTATATTATTCATTACCTACCCCTCCTAACATCTCTATTGCTTTAACCGCTAGGTCGTTTTCTCCAGCTTCTAAAACAATTTGTTGAAACGCCAAAAGTGCAAACGAACCAGAGAGCTTTATAACTTCTACGATTTCTTCATCAGAAAAGTCTGGCTCAATATATGAGCCTGAAGATCGCCTTCCAGCTTGCTGAATCCCGCCATGTGTATAACTATTCATTGCCTTCCATGCATTCTCTTTTAAACCACTAAGAATACCGTCTTTAAAGCTTTCTAGCCTTTCTACCTCCTCAATAAGTAAGTAAAATTTCTTATCTAGTCGATCATTTATATACTTATCAATTTCATGATCAGTAGCACAATGTCTTAGCCAAGCGCCACGAACGAATGTTTCAAATAGCGGTCGAACCAGGGCAAATGCTGACCCATTTATCCGAGACTTTAAAAGAGCGGATATACCAATATGGTGTTCAATAACAACGTCGTAACAGGAAACCGATAGAAGAATCCTTCTATCTCGAGATATTTCCAGGTCATCGAGATTTTGTGTAATCCAATGATGCAACTCAAATGCTTTGTCGACTAGTTTATTGCTCATATGAGTTCTAACAGTATGTTATACGGAATTCCGCCTAATTCGGAAAACAAGCCACTACTGGCACCTCAGTCATGGCCCTTAATATTGTAGTCCTATTTCTTTGATGAGAAATTACTTTAAATAAAAAATCCCCCAGTTTTCCCCCTGATTTTATGGTGTTGTAGATTCGTCTTGGCTTGCTCCGGGTGCTGGGATATAGTGCCGGCTCGACGAAAGTTCTGCTGGGAGAGACCCTGTAATGCTATACAGGGCGCCGAAGGCGCAACCGCCCGGAAACGCTCAGGCAAAAGGACCGCAGAAACGCGTCGATTCTGGAGAGTGATCATTATGTTGGTAGTGATCCACCGAAGGGGCTCAAGCTCTCAGGTCAACGGACAGAGGGGCGATAGATAAAGCAGTTTATCTATCGCCCTTTTTTTATGCATGATCTTGAAAGGTTTATGGCGT
>CAJVYT010000573.1 GCA_913009765.1 uncultured candidate division Zixibacteria bacterium | reverse complement strand
AGCTACTGTTACCAATGAAAAAACACACCTTGGACACGTTGATTGAACAGGTTGTTTGGATCCAGAACCGAAACCATCTTGCCTATCTCTCGCATAGGCGAAGACGACTATTAAACTTGTCAAAGAACGCTAAGTAACGTTGTAGGGATAAATATTATTAAATGTCTCATAATTGAATTGACATCACAGAGCCAATATAGTTGCTCCTAAAGCTCAGGGTTGAATATGTCGTCCTGACTATTATGAGACTTAATAATATATGGAATCAATTTTGGGCTGGCCATGTAAATTGGTCTCGGATATGGGCACTTTTCGTGCTTTGCGACTGGCTTAAGCGTCACAAGATAACATTATAGTTTACTGTTTCCCTAAGATTGAAAACCAGATGAGAATAGCTATTATCAATCTAACAGGCGGAGGGATATGTGGAGGAAATCGGGAATATTTAATGAATATCATTCCCGGAATCATTAAGAATCCGTCTGTGGAAAAATTGCTTTGTGCTTCCCCTCCATCCCTGAATGTTCAGGATTGGTTCAAACCACTCTTAAATGTTAAATTTGTAAACTGTCGAACGTACAGGTTTTTAAACCATAAACCTGATCCGGAGTTATACAAACATTTAGAAGAATTTTCACCAAATGTAATATTTTTAACTGTGGAGCGTTTGATCAAATTCAAGAATATACCGATTGTCAATATGGTTCAAAATATGGCTCCTTTTGTGTCAATAACAAATAATACTTTCAGGGAGAATTTGAGATACTCAGCACTAATGATAGAATCTAAGTTTTCATTAAGAAAATCAGATCGGATCATTGCTATATCCAAATTTGTTCGAAATACCTTGATTAAGAAATGGGAGATTCCAGCTGTTCGGATTGGGTTAGTATATCATGGATGTAATTTACCAGATGGGAATAAAACATCATGGCAAAAACCTGGCTTGGTTCCAAAGGATTGGGAGGGAAAGTTTTTATTTACAGCTGGTTCGATTGAACCATACAGAGGTTTAGAAGATTTATTTCATGCTATTAAATACTTGATGGCTAAGAACTTTGAACTTAAGGGTGTTATAATTGCCGGGGAAATAAGAGGAAGTATGATGAGGTATTGGAAAAAAATAAAAGGTTGGATTCAAAAAAACAATTTAGCATCAAAGATTTATTGGACGGGAGTGTTAAATAAAAAGGAGATGGCTTGGTGTTACAGTAATTGTAGAGTTTTCGTAATGACCAGTCGTGTTGAATCATTTGGTCAGATTGGAGTAGAAGCAATGTCTCACGGATGTATTTCTGTTGTGGCAGATAATCCATGTCTGCCTGAAATATTTGACAATGCAGCTACTTTCTATAAACCATATTCCGGCGAAGACTTAGCAAATAAAATTTTGAGAGTATTATCTTGGGATCGAATAAAGGTAACACAAGCTGCAGAGACAGCCAGACAACGTGCTTCAGAATTTACATGGGATAGAACTGCTGAACAAACCGTAAAAGAACTCGTAATAGCATCTGGAAGTAATAAACTTTAATCACAGTTATCGCTCATAAGTTTATAAACAGGTTTAAAACGCTTGAGGTTATAGTAGTTTTTCTCCAATCCTCAATCAGTGAGTTTCTTGTTTTCATCCCAATGCCTTCCCAGCAGGCTGAGTAAAACGACGTGCTGTCTCGTAACGATGAAGTAGTAGAAGTCTCATAAATGAAGATTTCGAGAAACTTGAATATGAAATAAAGGAAGCCTTCCATAAATACAACAAGGGTTTTCCAAGATTGCTAAAAAGAGCTATGTCAAGAAATAAGCTATACCTAAACGACCCCAGGATATTATGGGATGATCTTAGAAAGTTTTGGGGATGGGTATAGTAAAAGGAGTTATCCTTGAAAATATCAATTGTTACAGTAGTATTTAATGGAGCAGAAAACATAGAAGATTCTATTAGAAGTGTCATTAGTCAGACACATGATAATATTGAGCATATAATAATAGACGGTGGTTCAACCGACGGGACGCTCAAGGTTGTAGGAAAATATAAGAATAACTTAGCTAAGGTTATATCGGAACCTGACAAAGGCATTTACGATGCTATGAATAAAGGCATAACGGCTGCGACTGGCGATGTTATAGGGATTCTGAATTCTGATGATATTTATGACGATGAGTTTGTAATCGAAAATGTTGTAAAGGCAATGTCTGATAATAATGTTGATTCCTGTTACGGTGATCTGGTTTAT
The DNA here is from genome assembly GCA_913009765.1 of uncultured candidate division Zixibacteria bacterium. The sequence goes on along the minus strand of CAJVYT010000573.1, from coordinate 91 downwards.
GTGGATAAGGATGATACCGGCAAGGTTATACGATATTGGAAATCCGGTGATTATTATAAGGAAAGATTCAGAAAGGGCTGGATGCCGCCTC
>CAJVYT010000572.1 GCA_913009765.1 uncultured candidate division Zixibacteria bacterium | reverse complement strand
TCATTATACAATCCTAAAATGATCAACCAATACACATCGCCGCTCTCTGGAAAAACTGCGTGGATTTGTGAGTCCCTCTCCTGTCGGGCTGGCGATCGAAAAGGAACAATAGCCCTCTCCTCCATAATAAAAGACGGAGAACCTCCAATAGCTTTTGAAGCCTCGTCTAAGACAACAAGTGTTAAACCAGAAGAAGCGAATAAAGCCAAATATGCTGGACAAATTGAAGTTCGCAAACCTTCTAACGCCCAAGATTTACCGAAATCAGAGCCAGCTGTCCAAAAGCCTTTAGAGAGTCCGATACCTACTTCTGTAACCGATACCCAAGACAAATTGGCAAGAGAAAATGAAACGGGCACTTCTCAAACAGAGCCAATAGCTACTCAAACTGAAGAAACGAAAACGATAGTTTCATTAGAAAGTGAAACAGGTCAAAAAATAAGTGAAAGAGAAACCGAATCGCGTATGAAACAAGTTCAAAATTCTGAAGTATATGAAGACGAAACCGTTCCGAATTCTAAAACATCATTTTCTTTTCCCGCGACACTGCATTTTAAGTTCAAAAGTGCAGCTTTGACTCCTTCTGCTGTAGTTATTATTAAAAACGCTTTAAAAAGAATTGCAGATAAGGAAGGTCGTTTGATTTTGGAAGGACATACGTGCTCAATTGGATCTTATGAATCAAATATGGACTTTTCCGAAAAGAGGGTGAAAAATGTAGCAAAGGCGTTCCGTGAATTGGGCCTTGGAATGAATATCAGAATGTCTTTGCTTTCATATGGCGAAAGTCGACCTGCCAACACCAATGAAACAGATGAGGGAAGAGTTCAAAATCGCAGAGTCAGAATACGCTTTGTTCCTATCTATCAATGAAACTAAGCCAAGGCTTTGAAATTTTATGAGATATTTTGATAGTGAAAAGGAGTTTCTTGATTCTCAGAACGAAACATTCTTAAGTAAATGAGAATAAAATAAAATTCTGTGTGCAAATCTAATTTGGCATTTTGGATGGCAAAATATATAACAAACAAAGAAGGTGTTTATTCCTAATATCTTAAAGTTTTGTTACAGCACTGAAATTTGGCCATTTATCTTGATGTAGGGAAATTAATGTCACTTTCCTCTAGTACAGACATCCATGTGGGTCACCATGGTGATTTTAAAATCCGTTTCGGAAGCGACCCATCCTGTGATCACATAGTGCCACAGCTACCCGGTGTTGCTGCAGGTCTCAAAAGGTCTGGAGATCGTCTTTACGTCAAAGATTATGGTGGTAAACCGGGCGTAATCATCAATGGTAAAGATATACGCAAAAAACGCTGGGTAGAAGTTACTCGTTATGATAAAATTACTATTTGTCAAATACCTCTCAACCTAAGCCCAAAGGTCTTTCTTGGCAGAGATGTTGCCGATGTAGACTCGACGCCTTTACGCCTGATTCTGCCAAATGGAAAGATATTATGTGATGGCACTTATATTCGAGCAAAAGGCGGCACCGTTACTGCAATTCTTGGGCCTGCTGGTGCAGGTAAGACGCTTTTCCTCAACATGCTCAACGGCTATAAACCTCCTTCAGAAGGAAAAGTGCTGATCAATAAACAACTTGATCTTCAATTAGATTCAAACGTTTCCAGGCCCGTATGAGTGCCATAAAACTATAATCCAACATCGGTAAAACAACAGCGTAGATCAAAACCTCAACCCTATCAAAAGCTTGAACTCTATCGTCTTTAAAGGGATTCAAGAAAAAACTAGCCAATTTTTTTGCTAAATATCAGTACCGCTAAATCATACGCTTTTCAACGTATCTGTATAGGGAAAAAAGTAACCGCGCTAAACTCACTATGCTACAAAATGTATATAGATTCCCTAAAGAGACCAAATAAAACCTTGCAACTTAGCCGAGTTTAGGTTACTATTTCCACTATACACTTAGCGGGCAAAATGACCCAGATTGAATACTTTTTGATATATACAGATATCATGGTTTTTACGGGTTCAACATGGAATTATTTGAGCTAATTCCATTTATAGTCCTCTGTGCCATTTGAATGCGAAAATGAGCCGTTTTTCAAGTGATATTATGGACTTTGCGTAATCGACTATTTCGACATTTGAATTAAAATCAAAAATCAGTATGAGGTTTGAAAGTGGCCCTGAAACGACCCTACCTTTTTGGTCGCGATACCAGCTTGGAAAAGTTTGATATTAGATCGGTTGGGGAGCTTTCTGGTGGAAGAAGAAGTAAGACGCATGGATTTGGATATTACCCAACAATGCCGGAATGAAGGCTGCACCACTACCCATAGGTATAGTCCGGGGTATGGCGATT
>CAJVYT010000571.1 GCA_913009765.1 uncultured candidate division Zixibacteria bacterium | reverse complement strand
ACCGAATATGAAACCCAAGACAGGGCGTTTTCAAAGATCAATGGTCGTTGCCAGTGGCAAGGTCACGGACTTGTCACTCCCGGGTACGTTTTTGCCTTGACAACCGGGGGCCTTCTAAGTGTTATGCAATTTATTATAATTAGTTTGATGGCAACAGGGGTGCTTTTTTCGCTTTCTTTAGAAAATCAGATCTGTTTTCTTCTGAACAATCCTGAGTATACTCTTACATTCCGACATTGAACATTGCTTCAAGGTCATGACGAGAAAATGCTTTAAAAGCTAGCATTGTTTCTGATTTCAAAATAGAATCGATGTTAAGCAATTTATTAGTAACAAGATTTGCAAGATCGTCATTTGATTTAACACGAACAATTGCTACCAAATCATAATTTCCACTGACAGAATAAACTTCTGATACACCGTCCATTTCAGCTAGTTGATCAGCCACTTCGTTAATTTTTGTTCTTTCTGTATTTATGAGAATAATTGAGGTGATCATATCCACTCCTTATTAGTATTTTTTGTTTACTTGACATTTTGTTGGGTACAGAAGCATAACCGGCTGTTGAGCCGCGAGACTCGCAGGTGGCGGAGCAAGCTTGCTTGCGTAGACACTGAGAATCGCAGTCGGCTCGAACGCCCTTGATAGGTGGAGCGCGCAGCGCGGAACCTTCAAGGGCGTTCGAGTTTACTCGACAGCCGGCGATAGGATGGACCGCTGTAAAGCGAGCTTGCGAGCGGAGCGGTCCATCCTATCGTTCAAGCTCAGGGGCAAGCGGGATTTTGCAGCACTGAACTTTGATTAACCTGGGATTTAGACAGCAAGGCTGAACTTCGAAAAACCGCGCTGCCCGCTTGTCCCTTGCAGCGTTTTGTTATAAATTATTGTTATTTAATATTTTTTCTTCTATTTCTTTGTAGATCACTTCTGTGAAGTGATCCTTATTTGGTGTCCCTGATATTTTTATAATTTCTGTGAATGCTAAGAAGGAAATTATGGATACCATTCGTAGAAGTGCATTTACTTCGTCTTTGTTTGGTAGATGAACTAAATTGTTTCCAGCGAACCTTCTTGCCGCTAATTGAATTCCACCATGGGTATAGCTGTGCATATTATTTAGAAGAAGCTTTTTCATGCTACTTAAACCTTTTGGCCATTCTGTTTGTTTTTCAATGGCCTCAATCATCACACCAAGTTGACGAGGAAAATCGTCATTTTCTCTGATTTGTTCAAGTTTTTCTTTAGAGGAACAATATTGTACCCAAACAGCACGAACAAAACATTCAAACATAGGCCGAGCAAGGGCATATGCTGATGAGAATATACCATTTTCAGATAAGACTATAATTGCTTTTGCGTGGTCTATTGAAATATCTAGCAAAGAAAGTGAAATATCATTCCTGTCATCGGAAATATACTCAATCCCCTCAAGCTCTTTATCTATTTGAGCTAATATCTTTCTGGTCTGTATTATTTTCATTTTTATATCGCCAAACATCACCCGCCGCCAACCAGCCGAGGAAAGACTTGGCCGTGGTAAACAACTTTACACTACCACCAAAAATCGGCAGGGTTAAGCGGTCGGTGTGTATGTAATTGTTATGCTTACCTTTTATCATTGCGGGACAGCGCTTTTGCTACTTCTTTTGCCGCCGTCTCAGGAGAAGTTTCTTTTAAATACTGATACTTCGTTAGAGGAAGAGGTAGTTTTCCAGGCTCAATTTCATCTATGACTATAGGTATGATTTTCTTGTTGTCCGCTACAGCCGCACCTAACTCAAAGAAGATATATGGACTACGAACACTGTTTTTACTTAGAAAAACAACTAGTACACTGCTTTTTCTTAGCGCTTCTTGGATTTTATCTCTTATATCTTCACCTAAGGAGATATCGTGATAATCAAACCAGACATCTACGCCTTCTTGTTCTAATACAGCTGCAAACTGCTCAACCCAAGGGCGATCATTGTAAGAATAGGATAAGAATATTTTTTTATTCATCATTCTTCTCCCTCCACAGAATTTTCCTTTATTCGTCTCTCTAATTGCTCGAAATACTGATCTATGTCGTTAATGTTTATGATATCTCTTTTCTTTAAAAAAATCGGTGCATTTGGATGTGCTTGAAACTCGGAGGGGGACATCCCATGCAAAACAACTATAATAGGTATTCGCCTCAACCAGGCGGCACCGATTTCAGCCCAAACATATGGCCGCTCAAAAGACCAAGGTGTAAATAGAACCAGCAACTCATCTGTTTTATCTAAAAACTCTAATATGTCTTCTTCAAATTCTGAGCCGATATCGATATCTGCCTCATCAAGAAACGGTG
>CAJVYT010000570.1 GCA_913009765.1 uncultured candidate division Zixibacteria bacterium | reverse complement strand
TCAGCGGCAGCCTGATTGTCGCCGAATTCGATTCCCTGGAAGCGGCGCAGACCTGGGCCGATGCCGACCCCTACATCAAGTCCGGTGTCTACCAGCGCGTTGAAGTCAAACCCTTCAAAAAGGTATTACCCTGAAAATTTTATTAAACAACCTCACCGCAAGCGGACGGGGTATTAATAGCATCACGTCACACCGGCGAATGCCGGTGTCCACAAGCGAACCACTGGATTCCGGCTAAAAACATACCGGAATGACATTATTCACAGCAAGCTGCGGGGGCACAACCCTCAGAGATTAAAATGGATCGCGTCGCAGAAATCAAAAAACGGCTAACGGCCGCGTTGGCACCGGAAAATCTGGAAGTGGTGGATGAAAGTCACATGCACGCCGGCCACGCAGGCGCCAAAAGCGGTGCCGGACACTTTGCCGTAACCATCGTCAGCGATGCCTTTAAGGGCTGTACTCTGGTGGATCGTCACCGCAAAATATACGACGCCCTTGGCGACATGATGCAAACAGAAATTCATGCGTTGAGTATAAACGCCTACACGGAAGAGGAACTCTCGCCACGATAAGGGGCCACCCTTATCGTGTGACATGGTAGATCATTGATAATTTTCATTTAGGTGAATTTTTAAGCTTTTTAATGCATCAACAGTATTTTTTACGGCCTCTTCATCTCCTGACATCATGGCTTTATATATAACTGCAGATTCATCTGTACCATTATATAGACCTTGCTTGAATAGTTGATCCTTTGCGTTTGCAAGCCTTACATATTCTGTGATAACTTCTTCACCGTTATCTGGAAAGAACAACATAAATACATTCGCCATTAACCACTCTTTATCAGAAGACTTATTGAGTCCAATAGCATGAGAACCCTCATAGGTCATACCACCAATATAACCAAGAATGTATTTATCTGTTTGAAGCTTCTTTGGTAATTCTCCATTATTATCTCTTCTGATAGACCAAAAATACGTGTTTAGTAACGAGGCAATGTTTGCTGCGGCTTGTCCTATCTTCTTTTCTTTTCCCTTAAAAAAACCAAACATTATTTACCCCTTTTTAGAATTTGAGCCACATAACGTCCGCCTTGAACCGCAGGTTGTCGTTGCTCGAAGGTATTGTTAGATTGCGTTTTAATAATCATATTTTTCCGTATGCTTTTAGTATACGGTAGGTATCTTTTCCATCAATCAGACAGTAACGGCGAGGCTGATGTGGCATTACTGAAAATGCACGCAAGGTAGCTCTCACTGCTTCTCCAATTTGATGGCAATGCTGAACTATAAGCAAGTGTGCAGGCGTGTTAGAGATTCTGTAAATTTGATCGGCTCTTTTACCTAACATATCAGGGGTCATCTCGCGAAAGTCCGCGGGTCCTTTTAACAGAAACGCTGCTGTTGACCGTTGTTCGTTAATAGTTAAAGATGCTGAAAAGTGATCGTCTTGTTCTCCGGGCCAATCTTTTTTCGTCTTGTCACCTAGAATCTCGCCGAGATATTTTTTTACATCTGTTTCGGGAATTTCTCTCATTACGTTTATCCAATCATCATTATCTCCAGGCACTTGTACTAATCTGCTAAACTGGTCAATATCTTGGGGGAAAATTTCATAGAGCGCCCAACCAAACCATAAAAGCTTAGGATCTAGGCCTTTGTTGATGGGATAGTCGTAGCTAGGTGCCCCCATTATGATTGGGTGCGCCACTATCTCATTTGCAGTAACGCTTTCTATCCCTGCAATGACTGAAACAATGTGGGTTCTTGATTGCACAAGTTTCCCGGTGTCAGATACGAGGTGACTTGTATGATATTCCAAAAATACATCAACTTCCGCGTCAAACGAAGGAATTACACGATTACGGATACGTTCTTCGGTATATACATCCTTATTGCCCTCAAGTCTCTCAGTACTACAGAACAACGATCCTACCTCAACTGACGCTAGCAATTGTCCTAATGAACTAATACCTGCATCTCTACACCACACCAACGCCATGTGTACAAGCAAATGATCGTTCGCCAGTGCTTTCATATGATCATGGCCATCTGTACCCAGCTCTTCGTACTTCTTAATAAATGCTTGGCCAAACGTTGAAAAACATAACCGACGATTTATGAATCCGGGATCGATATGATGATATGGAGTCAGACATCGCTCATGTTTAGTAAGATCGTTTAATGACATCGTTTTAACCATGTAGGGTGGGCATCGAGACTGTGAAAGAAATAGAATTCACTCACCCTATATTCTGTTTATTCTGTTGAAAAGTCTTATCTATCAAAATTCACCGCCCAAACAATTCCTGTTGTTTTACAAACAGCGT
>CAJVYT010000569.1 GCA_913009765.1 uncultured candidate division Zixibacteria bacterium | reverse complement strand
GGTGTACTGTGGAATACACTTTCCGTTTGATATGGCAGGCTCATTATTTTTTAGTATATTATCCTGCATTATGATTTACAAAAGCAGGTCTTTACTTGAATATATAAACAGATGGATAATAAGCATTCATAAAAAGCTTACAGCATGAAAAATATGCTGAAGATTTGATTGAAATATTACTTAATTTATGGAAATTGAAAATTTTATTTTGACTTTTAAATATCCGGCAATTTTTATCGGATCATTTTTTGAAGGGCCTGTCGTTATGATAGCCGCCGGTTTTCTTTTTAAGCTGGGATATTTCAAGCTTGTTCCTGCATTTTTTCTATTATTATGCGGGGACTTGGCGGCTGACTTTAGCTGGTATGGGGTCGGATATTTCGGCACATACAGGCTTGTTCAAAAATACGGAAGGTTTTTTGATATCTCAGACAAAACAATTGACACTGTTAGAATAATGTTTAGAAAGCATGAGGAGAAAATATTGATCATTTCCAAGGTCACCATGGGTTTCGGATTTGCCCTTGCGGTCCTTATTACGGCGGGAATGGTTCGTGTCCCATTAGAAAAATATGCGATTTATAATGTTATAGGGGGTTTGATATGGACGGCTTTCCTGATGACTATCGGTTATTTTTTCGGCAATATTTATCTCTTAGTCGACGAGGGTCTCAGAATTGGATTTTTAATAATTACGGCTATAATGATCTTACTGGCTTTCTATGGATTTAGCCGTTTTGTCCGCAAGAGATTATCAGGTAATAAGTCATGATTTCTATTATTATTCCCACATTGAATGAAGAAAACGTGCTTGAAGAGACATTAAAGAATATCAGGAAAATAAAATCGACTTCTTATGAACTGATAATTTCGGACGGAAACAGTACGGACAGAACCGTAGAGATTGCCAGAAAATATACTGATAATATTGTTGTGTACAAAGGGAAAAAACGCCAGACAATCGCCGGTGGCAGAAATCTGGGCGCAAGCATTGCCGGCGGCAACTACCTGGTATTTCAGGATGCTGATGTTGTAATTCCCGATCCGGACGTATTTTTCAGAAAAGCCATCCGGGTTTTTAAGGATGATCCTGAGATGGTAGGCATTACAGTTTCCATTAAGGTAATGAAAGAGTTTGAAACCCGGAGTGATAAAATACTTTTTGGAGCAGTCAATTATATCCATTTTATTGCTAATAATATATTGGGCAGAGGAAGCGCATCTGGGGAATTTCAAATGATCAAAAGAGATTCTTTTCTAAAGGCAAGTGGTTATAACGAGACATTAGTGGTTGTTGAAGATAACGATATGTTTGCCAGGCTCTCAAGGATCGGGAAGACCGGGATGGTTCGTGATTTAGTTGTCTTTCATACCGGCAGAAGGGCCCATAAAGTCGGATGGCCCCGCTTGCTTGCCTCATGGTTGCTTAACGGACTTTCTGTCGCTCTCTTCAAGAAGGCAGCTTACAAAAAATGGAAGCCTATTCGTTAAAATTGAATCATGAAATTAACTTTCACAATCCCTGCCTATAATGAGGAAGCCTGTCTGAGTAAATGTCTGGATTCTATCTTCAGGGAAATGGACGGCATAACAGCGGATGTTGAAATTATTGTGGTTAATAATGCCAGCACCGACAGAACTAAAGAGATCGCCCTGTCTTACCCGGGAATTAAAGTTATTGACGAACCCCGGAAAGGTCTGGTAAAGGCAAGACAGGCCGGATATAAAGCGGCCAAAGGGGATTTAATCGCCAATATTGATGCCGACAATATGCTGACTCATGGCTGGATAAGAAAAGTCTTTGGTGAATTTTCCGGAAATGAAAACCTGATAGCGCTTTCCGGGCCTATTATCTACTATGATCTTCCCCGAATTATTAATATTCAGGTAAAAATATTTTACGGCCTGGGCTATATCACCAATATTTTTAATAATTATATATTCAAAAAAGGCGCAATGCTTCAGGGAGGAAATTTCGTAGTCAAAAAATCAGCTCTGGAAAAGATCGGCGGTTATGATACAGATATAGATTTTTACGGTGAAGATACGGACATTGCCTGCCGACTCCGGAAAGCAGGGCCTGTAAAGTTTACATTTAAACTTCCGATTTACAGTTCGGGCCGGCGCCTGGCGGCCGAAGGGATCTTCAGGACAGGTCTCCGGTATGCTGCTAATTATTTCTGGGTGATTTTTTTAAAAAAACCTTATAGTGAAAAATCGACCGATATTCGCGTGTAAATATTATTTCAGCTTATTATGTGATTAACAAAGAATAAGGCAAATAAATGACTGATTATATTGTCAACATTATTACACCTGCAGTCGAACACCTGGGGGTT
>CAJVYT010000568.1 GCA_913009765.1 uncultured candidate division Zixibacteria bacterium | reverse complement strand
TCCTGACCTTCAAAATTATGTTGAATTTGAACTTGAAAGGATTGAGCTCTGAGCCCGGCCATTAGAGTGAAATGCACCAACGGCATGGTTATTGAAGATTTAAAAAGCCGTCAGGTTTATCTTGGCAACGGAGATGATGAGACGGGTGAAATGATTTATCTTTCAATCAGAAGGTCTATCAAGGATCTTTTTGGAAGGGTTGGTGTCCATATAGTGTCTGACCGGAAAGTCATTTAATGTTTATTTAACAATGATTTCAAGAGATATTTCAAGTTGAAGATTTAAAAAAACAGAATAAATTTATCCCCATTTTTCTCTGAAAATGATATAATCCCATTGATTTTACAGGTAAAAATGAGTTTTTATTAAGTTGTAAGAAAAACACCGCAAAAATCTTCGGGAGAAAAGTAAAAGAATTACAGATGAAATTAGGAGAGGTGGACATATCAGAAATCAAATTTAATATGCGGTCACGAGATGAGATACCAAAGCTTCTGATGGGTTTGCAATACATTTGGTGTACCCCGGATTTGAGGGAAAAAGTTTTTACTATATTGGAGAGGCTTGTTCCTGAAGGGGAAGACCCTAATACAGGCAGGCCAGGGATGGATCTTTGGAAGATACTGGTATTGGGAACTGTGCGGCTGAATTGTAACCGGGACTATGACAAAACGCTTGAGATGGCCAACGAGCACAGTACCCTTCGTAAAATGATAGGTCATGCAATTATGGATAATGATTATGAGTATAAATTGCAGACCATAAAGGATAATGTATGGCTGCTGGCACCGGAAGTGCTTGATGAGATCAACCGGCTTGTGGTGGATGCGGGTCATAATCTTGTAAAAAAAACTGCGAACCTGGCTTAACCGGAAGGTGTGACAGTTTTGTAGTAGAAACCGATGTGTGATCTTCCCCCGTTTTCACGGACACATAGTTAAGTTAGGCTGCCATGGTTTCCAGCTCAAATGAAACCGGTGAACAGTAGCCAAGAGCTGAATGCCGTCTTTCACGATTATAAAACATTTCAATATATTCGAAAATACTTTGTGTCGCCTCTGAGCGTTTTTCATACCGGCAATCATACACAAGTTCTGTCTTTAAAGTGTGAAAAAAGCTTTCAGCAACTGCATTGTCGTAACAATTACCCTTTCTGCTCATACTCTGGATAAAGCCATAGTCCTCTAATACATCCCGAAAGTCAACGCTTGCGTATTGAACACCTTGGTCAGAATGAAAGATACACCCTTTACCGGGATTCCTCCGCCCTATAGCCTGATATAGGGCGTTTATAACAAAATCTGACTTAAGCCGATCACTCATAGCCCATCCGATTACCTGCCGGGAATAGAGATCCGGAATCACTGCCAGATACAGCCAGCCCTCCCGCGTCGAAATATATGTAATATCCGAAGCCCATACCGCATTTGGCTTGTCTGAATTAAAATTCTGATTCAAGAGATTCTCCGCAACAGGAAGATTATGCTTCGAATTTGTTGTTGCTTTGAACTTCTTTGCCGACTTGGCAACAATCCCGTGCTTCCTCATTATACGGGCAACCCTGTTCTTGCTGCATTTTATTCCCTTTGCCTGCAGTTCATCGGTAATCCTTGGACTGCCGTATGTCCTGCGACTGTTTTTATATGATTCTTTTATCTCCATGAGTATCTTTTCATTTTCTTTACGCCTCTTGCTCTCAGAGCAATTTCTCCATCTGTAATATCCGCTCCTTGATGCTCCAATTACACGGCACATCTTCTTCACCCCATGGCAGGAGCGATACCGGTCTATGAACCAGTACTTCATCTGGGGCGTTTTGAGAAGATGGCCAACGCTTTTTTTAATATTTCCCTATCCTCCCTGAGATTGGCATTCTCCTTCTGCACCTTCTTTAACTCTTCTTCCTGAGGTCCCAGATGCCCCTTCCCGGGAAAACTACCGGTGGGATCTTCCTTATATTTCCGCTTCCATGTACGAAGCAAATTCTCATGTATCCCAAGTCCACGGGCTACTTCAACTACCGACCTGCCACCCTCTGTTACAAGCTTTACCGCTTCTTCCTTGAACTGCCGGTCATAACTCCTGTTCCTCTTTTTCTCTCCCATCTCATACTCCTCCAAAGTTCCTTTACACGTCATGCTTCCATTCGCACTCTTTGGTGGGCCATACCATTGGTCCGGTACATGTTAGATTCCGTCGTGGGGAGCTGCAAACTCAGTGACAGATCGGAAGAGCGTCGTGTAGGGAAAGAGTGTAGATCTCGGTGGTCGCCGGATCATTAAAAAAAAAAAGAACCAAACAACTGTTAATGCCAGGATATCTTGAAAACACGCAGACGCTACCAGCTGACGTTAGACGAGCCGCGATCGAATTATGACAGTTTA
>CAJVYT010000567.1 GCA_913009765.1 uncultured candidate division Zixibacteria bacterium | reverse complement strand
GTGTTTGGATTTCAAAAGAATCAGTTATCAAATATTTAGGAAAAGAGGCAGGGATAAAAGGAGCGTTAATCTCAGTTTTTCTTGGTTCACTTCCAACAGGACCTCTTTATATTGCTTTTCCTATTGCTGCATCGTTAATCAAAAAGGGGGCAAGCATTTCTAACATCATTGTTTTTCTAAGTGCATGGGCTTGTCTGAAAATTCCTCAGGAATTAGTTGAAATTCAATTCATGGGATTTAAGTTCATGGCACTGAGATGGATTTTGACAGTTGTTTTAGTCATTGGAATGGGATTTTTAATAGAGAAGATGATTGACATTAAAGAGGATAGCAAAATTTTTGTAGATAATGTTCCCTTGAACAAATAAAGAATCTTCTTTCAAAATAACCAAAAACTGTTAAATTTGGAGTTTTGAGCTTCTTTTCACCCTATCAACACTCAGAGTTTCACCATATTCTTTAAGAAAGATCTCCATTTTCAAACACCTCAAGTCTATATTGTATTTTAGTAGTGAAATCAAAGAAAGAGACTCAAATCAAAGAGATCTCAAAGAAAAAAGGTTGTAAATGACCTTAAAAAATATTAAGAAATTAGAATTACTGACAATTAAAAATCACTAACACCACAATCCAAATAATCTACAGGACACATTAGTGATTCTTTTAATAGTTCGCCCGAATATTCCTGAATCTATCTGGGGGGTTGGTGAAATCGTGGTGGTAGTTGTAGAGGTAGGTGTTGTGCTGGTTGTTGTGGCATGGGATGGACACCCTTTGTTGTCAAGACATCCAGGTATGTTAGGACATTCATCGATGCCATCCGCCATGAAGTCTCCATCTGAGTCTATAGGCAAAACATCACTAATAGGTGAAAATTTTACGGTTAAATTTTTACTCAAATATAGAGACTCCTCTCCATCTGTAATATGAACTGTAAACATATAATTACCAGAGGAAAGACTAACTCTCACTAAACCATACCCAGATGAGTAAACTTCATCATGGCTAATTTCCTCTAAAGTTTCATTAAAAGTTTTTATAAACAGCTTACCACTTGAATCAGTTACATAAAGATCTATTATATATTGTTCTACCTCTTCATCCGTTTCTATACGGATGTTCTCAATCCAAAATGAAATTTCGTCATTACTCGTCACATTAACAGTTTCTCTTTCTCCTGTTCCAATAGGTAATTGAGTGCCGTTTACTTCTTTATAAATCACCAGATCATAATTTATCCAACCCGTTCCAAGACGAGTTTTGGCCCCCATGATTCCAGTTGGAGACAGAATAAACAAAACAAATCCAAGAAATAATATACCCTTTAATAAATTCATTGTAACATGTTCAAATGTTTCTTATTTATTTAAATTATTATCGATAGTGGCTATCCTATTCTGAGAAGGATAAAGGAGATATTATTTAGAATCCCTTATTAATTTCCCCTGTAGGGGAAATTGTAAAAAAAATGAGGGTGACAAATGCAGGGGGAGGGATTTGAACCCGCGTACTCCTGTGAGATCGGATCTTGAGTCCGACGCCGTTGGCCACTTGGCTACCCCTGCGTGTGTTTGGTCTTGTTCTGTGGGTTTGTTTTTTGTTCCTCTTTTTTCGTGTCCCTCATTTAAAGATTTGGGGGGGGCTGCTATGGATGTATTATATTTTTGAGTGTTATTTCAATTTGGATTGTTTTTCCGGCTAAGGGGTGGTTGTAGTCCGCGGTGACGGTGTCGGAGGTGGTGTCTGTGTATGTTAGGTATCTTTTGTCTGGTGTTAGAAATGTTTTGCCCATCTCCGGGTTGAAGGTTGTTGTTATCGTGTCGGCGCCGGTTTGGATTGTGATTGTTCCGCCTAGGCCGGTGTAGGTTGAGCCGTTGATGGGGTTGTGCACGATGTGCACGGTCTCTGATTCAACCTCTGAAACAGTGGAATTCCAGTGTTTATACCAGGATATCTGCATACCTTTTTCAGGTGTTTTTTCAAAGAGTGTCTGAAACCTTTCGCTGGACAGTGTCTCCACTATTGGCACGGTGAATGATCTCGGCTGGATTTGCACAAGCTCTTCTTTACGGGTCCATCCGAATACCTCAGCAGACTTTGACAGGCTTGTTGTGTCACCGGGGTTTATCGTTTTTACGGTGCGGCTGAATAACCGGGTCACCGGGTTTGCAGAGCCAGTGTCAACTTTGAAAGTGAAGGGTCTAAATCCATCGGGGTGCATTGACTCTATGAGTTCTCTCTGCTGTGATCTTCCTGCTAGTTCCTCAATTGTTGTGTCATAAACCTCGCCCTGCCATGTGACAGTGTAATCAATGCTTACAATATCGCCTTTTTCCGGAGGGCTGAAACCCTGTGATATCATTGTAGAAGTCGTCGTCGAGGGC
>CAJVYT010000566.1 GCA_913009765.1 uncultured candidate division Zixibacteria bacterium | reverse complement strand
AGATTACCCTTTTTCTTTTTAAAACGAATTAATAGGTAAGTTGTTTATATTTTAATATCCAGATATTATCGATGGCTAAACAGAACAACTCAAGATGCAAAGCTATTAATTCAAGGGGAAAGCGTTGCGGTAACGATGCAAAGGAGGGTTCTGAATATTGTCGGATTCCTTCACACAATCCTTCTTCCCCGATAAAAAAAGGTCGCTGGGAAAGTTTTGTGGCTTGGATAAATAAGCATAAAAACCTAATCGAAATTGGAATATTGTTCGTTGCACTTTTACTAGCGTTTAATCAAACCGTTCAACCGGTTTTTTTCACTAGAATATCCTCATTTGAAAAAACACCATTATACCTGCAAAGTCTTGTACTGAACAATAATGGAACACCGGCCCCAAATTATTATTACATTTACAAGACTACATACATAATTGAACCGGCATTTGCTTCTGTTTTCTGGTTCCAAAAACAACGAGAAATAGACTTACCCCGAAATATGGAACTTTTCACTCCTGGGTCTGGTTTCTGGGACGATAATCCTTACGTTGAATTCAAACTGGACCATGACCCGGTATTATTAGACACAGAAAAGAATAAATCAATAACCTTGCTAATAAAACCTAGTGGATTTACAATAAAAGAACTTCCTTTCACTTTATATTTTAGGAAGCCGGTTGAGCTTAAATGCGCTGAGAATATTGACCTTCCTTTTGAATGGAACAGATTCAATATTGATATCGAACATCCTCCAAAAATCAGGTGTAAACATCTCGACTCACCACAATATGGGCTAATTACTGTCACACCTCCAGATACACTATTTGAGTTTAGAATTATGGAAATCAGCAACGAAGGGGACCTAGACATAAAAGGATTATTGATTAATTTCCCCACAAAAGATACTGTATCCCTTGTTTGCTCAGAAAAGGATGATGTGCCCAAACTTAACCGTAACACAGTATCGCTTAATATGAAGTCAGGTGAGAAAAAACGCCTAGTGGTGATAAATCGGTTCAGTGACGAAGAATTTGAAAGAAACAAACATTTAGCTACATTTAATTTTACCCGAGTTCGGTGTGATTCGGATTGGAACGAGTATGTGAAATGAAATCAACTTTGGGTAAATGTGGTCGAGGTCACTGTGGAGGAGGAAGACTCTACTGGCCACGGAAAACCATTGGTTTTGAGCTTCGGTTAAGACAAATTATTTTAAATTGACGTTACAACTGTATTACTATGAGCGGCATCACGAGTTTTATCAATCGGGTGGCAGGGGAAATTCTCTTTCTCAATAACGCGTTCTTCATCCTAATCCTCGCTGTACTTGCAGTTGCATTCTACTTTTACACGCGGGACTGGAGACGCTGACGTCTTTAAACACGATGGATCAGGAGTCAATGTTATAAACATCGCTGGCAATATCAATTTGACTTGCTATGATTGAAATCATTGTTGATCAGGATTTGTGCACTGGCTGCGGGAAGTGTCGGGAGGTGTGTCCAAAGGGACCGCGGATCTGGGATATCTCCGAAGTCGGCGGGAAGAAGGTTGCAACTGTTCTTGACAATGAGTCTTGTCTCTACTGCACGCTCTGCATTTCACGGTGCCCTACAGACGCCATAAAAATCGAGATACACTAGAAAATCTTGAAAACAAAATTTGTGTGAGTATCTGTGGTGTGTGTGAGAGTGACCCGGTTATTTTTTGAGCTTCTCCCGTAGCTCTTTCATGTTTCTAAGCTCTTCAAGACCGCTTAAAAATTCTTTTCTCTGCTCCTCAATCTCGGCGAGTTTCTTTTCAAAGGAGAATACATAGAGCAATGCATAAAGCAGGCTTATAACAAAGAGCATGTTTGTAAGCTGAGAAATAAATGCATCCTCAAGGAAGAATGTCAACTCATGGATTGCGAAAAACAAAACGAGAATAATGATTCTTCGCTCCCATTCTTCTGTCCTTCTAACAGACCTGAAAGCGCTGACGACTACAGCTAGAATTATGCCGATTAATGCAAGAGTTATAAATCGTTCAAAAGTTCCCTGCAGATACATCATTCTAATTACCCGTCTTTTTATTGTTTTAGCGATACTTAGGAGATGATTATTTATACCTTCCGTTGCAGGTTTTGAAAGAGGCTTGTGAAAACTATTATATCCTGTCCAGGGGGATAGTGTTTGTCTATGAGGCTGCTACTTCACATCTGCTGCGCACCCTGCTCAACCGAGGCGGTTACACGGCTTTTATCTGAGCATGAGGTTACAGGCTTTTTCTATAACCCGAACATCCATCCCAGAGAAGAGTATGACCTGCGCCGACGTGAGCTTGAAAAATATGCAGATGAGCAGAACATCCCCCTGATATTCTCAGATTATGATGTTGAGCACTGGACTGATCTGACCGGAG
>CAJVYT010000565.1 GCA_913009765.1 uncultured candidate division Zixibacteria bacterium | reverse complement strand
TTTGATATACGTGCCTGAGTGTTCCTTCGATTACGAATCTCTATTTTATTTTATTCTTTTTATTCTTTTTTTTTTTTTAATGATACGGCGACCACCGAGATCTACACTCTTTCCCTACACGACGCTCTTCCGATCTTAATTCGCATGGATAATTATCTGCTCATTATGCGGTTAAATTGTATATCTCCTGCAGAGGATAAATTGCAGGCTCATTAGACGGTTAACGCCTTAGGCTCATTTCCCAAAAGGGGGGCTTGTACCCCCTGGATTGATTTGCTTTGCAAATCAAGGGGGTATAATTCGACTAAGTGTTTTTCAGCTGGAAAAACACAAGTCTCATTAGGAGGTGTGATATGCCAGGTGGAGACGGAACAGGCCCTTTCGGAGGAGGTCCGGGAACAGGAAGAGGTATGGGCAGCGGAGAAGGTAGAGGCAGGATGGGCGGCAATCGTCCCGGAGCCGGGCCAAGCGGAAATTGTGTCTGTCCAGGCTGCGGAACAAAGGTTTCCCATCGGGCGGGAGTTGCTTGTTATTCTGTTAATTGTCCTAAATGCGGGACGAAAATGATAAGAGAATAAGACTTGGAGAAAATAGTAGCGGAGAACCGCAAAAGGTATTCTGAAAGAATAGCCCTCTATAAAAGTTTGGGCTATGATATCGAGAAGGAAAGAAAGTTTGTTTTAGAAAAAGCTAAAAAAGATGGCAAGGTTAATGTGTTTCCTATTGGCGCAATCACAAAGGGGCGAAAGGGAGCCGAACTTGCAGAGATTGGGGATATGAAGGATGCGGGAATAGTTGCTGTTTCGGATGATGGCAATTGGGTAGAGAATTCTGCTCTCATGAGAAGAGCGCTTGAATATAGTGAGATATTTAATATTCTGGTAATATCGCATTGTGAAGATAAGACACTCTCAGAGAAAGGAGTGATAAACGAAAGTTATATTTCAACTGTCCTGGGACTGGAAGGCATTCCCAGAGAAGCAGAGGAAATCGCTGTTTTTAGAGATATAAGTCTGGCAAAGATGTTGAATACCAGAATACATATTGCTCATGTATCAAGCGGAGGAACAGTAGAATTGATAAAAGAGGCTAAAATCCGCAATATAAAGGTCAGCTGTGAGGTAACACCTAATCATTGCACATTAACAGAACAAGCTATTAATGGTTATGATACAAATACGAAGGTTAATCCCCCATTGAGAAGTGAAGATGATATTCAAGCCATAAAAAACGGGCTTGCTGATGGAACAATAGATGTTATAGCAACAGACCATGCTCCTCACACAATAACAGAGAAGGAATATGAGTATGATAATGCCCCGTTCGGAATTATCGGTTTTGAGACCGCTATAGGACTTGCCATTACAGAACTTGTTCACAGCAAAGTTTTATCTTTATCCCAGCTTATTGAAAAGCTCTCTTGCAATCCTGCAAAAATTCTTGGGTTTGAGACAAAAGGAACATTGAAAATCGGCTCAGACGCAGACATAACAATAATAGATGAGAATAAGAAATGGATTGTAGATGTAAACAGGTTCCTCTCAAAAAGTAAAAATTGTCCATATCATAATAGAAAATTAAAGGGCAAAGTAATAGCTACTATTGTTGGGGGAAAGATTGTCTTTTATGATTCAATAAGAGAGCGCAAATGATAGATTCTCAGATCGCCGCGCAAAAAGTCAAGCGCTACAAACATGAAATATTCGTGTTCAGAAGATGGAACTTTGCCTTCAATATTGCTGAACATTCCTTTGATTTATTTGGCAGAACATTTGTCTCAGTCGCGACTATTCTACCAGTTTTCTTAAGCTTTCTCACAGACTCAAAAACTATTATAGGATTGCTTCCTGCTACCTGGGTTTTTTTCTGGCTGTTTCCACAGATATTATCAGCATATTTTACAGAACCAATTAAGCAGAAGAAACGGATAATTGTTTTTCTTAAAATAATCTACGCTCTTCCATGGCTGATACTTGCTATTTATTTTCTTGTTTTTTTTTTAATGATACGGCGACCACCGAGATCTACACTCTTTCCCTACACGACGCTCTTCCGATCTCTTTACAGGGATTCAGAGCAATAGCGTTTTTTCTACATACATCTTGGAAAACACCGATGAGCGCCTTTTTCTCTATAAAGACCTCCGGATATACTGGCTGATTCTCCCAGCGGTTTTTAGAATAAGATCGGAAGAGCACACGTCTGAACTCCAGTCACACTGATATATCTCGTATGCCGTCTTCTGCTTGAAAAAAAAAAAAAAACAACTATAAAAACACACTCACTTCTCACCAGTCTCATACTCATCTCTACCAATATCTTCACACTCTTTACCCAACCAACTCTCTTGACGCAACAACTTACATTGCGCGCTTTCCAGTTATCGTACCTACTTCTCT
>CAJVYT010000564.1 GCA_913009765.1 uncultured candidate division Zixibacteria bacterium | reverse complement strand
TTTTCAGTAATATTTTTTATAGGTACAGCGGAAGGAGTATCTCTTATTTTTTCAAAAAGTATCCCAGATATTTCATATCTATTAACAAAACAATTGGACGATAAATGTGGTGCTTGTATAGTGAAAATTTGTACATAATCTCCATCATTTATATATGCTTTATTTTTCAGTTTTCTTATAACTCTGTTATATGTACCTTTATATGCTCCACGTCTTGCTCCACAACCTTGTCCATCAACAGCAGTTATCGGGCCAAGTTCTTTATAATTATCAGGAGGATCAGATTTTGCTACTTTAACTTTAGCTCAGCAGCTTGTCAGTTGTATCCGTATAACTCCCAGGGCGATCGCGCTTAATTTTAGTTGACAAAAAAGGTTATAGATGATCTTCTACACTACATTTGGAGAGACAAAAAATGACCCTCGCAAATGCATCGCTATTCCATCATTTTTCGACTATTGAAGATCCCCGTATTAACCGACAAAAGCTTCATCAGTTACAAGACATTTTTTTTATTACTATTTGTGGCATCATCAGTGGTGCAGATAATTGGGTCGCGATAGAAGCTTATGGAAAAGCCAAACTTGACTGGTTTAAAGAAATATTAGAGCTTAAAAATGGAATACCCTCTCATGATACTTTAGGAAAAGTCTTTGCGGCCATTGATGCAAAACAATTCAGTCATTGTTTTACGAATTGGGTAGCGGATTTATCAACCCTGAGCGAAGGGGACGTTATTGCCATTGATGGTAAATGTGTTCGACGTAGTTTAGACAAAGCCTCAAATAAAGCGGCTATTCATGTCGTCAGTGCGTGGGCACATCAAAATCGACTGGTATTAGGGCAAGTCAAAGTTGATGATAAGAGTAATGAAATTACCGCGATACCGAAACTGCTTGAACAATTGGATATCACGGGGGCTGTCGTCACTATTGATGCCATGGGTTGCCAACGTGCAATAGCAAAACAAATTATTGATCAAGGTGGTGATTATTTATTTAGCTTGAAAGGGAATCAAGGCACATTGCATGACGATGTACGCGAATGGTTTGAAAGTCAAAAGTATGATCAAACCACATATACAGAATTAGACTATGGACATGGTCGAATTGAAACTCGTCAGGTAAGCGTAAGCAACGAGATTGATTGGTTGAAGCAGCGACACAATTGGCCTTATTTGAACAGCATTATTGCCGTGACGGCGACTCGAGAGTGTGGCGATAAAGTGTCGCAAGAAACACGTTATTTTATTAGCTCTCTGGATACAGACGACAAGAAACGTTTAGGTCACGCTGTTCGTGCTCACTGGTCAGTTGAAAATGAATTGCATTGGACTTTAGACGTCGCCTTTGATGAAGATCAATGTCGAACCCGAAACGGTCATAGTGCAGCTAACCTAACAACACTGAGGCATGTCGCGCTTAACCTCATTAAAGCTGAAAAAACGGCTAAAGTGGGTGTTAAAATTAAACGATTAAAAGCCGGTTGGGATAATAAATATTTATTGAAATTGTTTGGGATTTATTAAGCGCGATTGCCCTAGTCGGCCTAATACCCTCTAATATATTTACTGTAAGAGGGGCACTATGAGAACCGACCTACATTTTCGAAGCTGGAGTATTAACCAAAATTCGTTCACCCAAACTATGAACATGTTTGCCAAGCTCCAGTCTCTCAACGACAGGTGCAATACGAGTAGCCAAAGTCTGTCCTAAAATAGATTTTAAATAAACCGTAGTATCAAAATCCATCGCATCAATAAGATTTTTTATATACAAGCCATCTTCCGTATTGCCTTCAAGACTTAAGTGGCGTGAAAAAAACAAACTATCGGGATCTTCATTTCCTGTTGCCAGTAATAAAAATGTTTTTAAATCACCCTGAATATGAACATCCGCCACTGCATCTGATTTTGTATCATCTAATAAACGATTATCTCGAATAATAAATTTCCAGCAATTTCCTGTGTCTTTAATCGTTAATTGCAGCCGTTTACCTTCCATATGATCCAGCCGCGAAGTAATCGCCTGGCCTTTCATAAAATGGCCACCCATACGACTTATTAAACGAGTATGAACCTTATCAGGTACAAAACGAAGAAAGTGGCTTAGTGGTTTCATTAAAAGTGACATTTTAGTTTTCTCAAGTAATATAACCTTACAAATATAATGCAACTAATCAGCAAACACTATGATCTAGATCAATATCCCCTTAAAGGGGTCGGAGGTACATGAAAGTCATTCTTATTTAGCAATATTTATACTTGGCCCACCTCTCCTTACCTTGGTAGTTTTTCTACCAGTCATAACTTCAACCTGCTCTTTAAACTGGCTATCACCTAAAGGGGCGGAAAAATTGGCAGCTATTCTAATATCATGTATATTTTTATCATCAAGTTGATTTTT
>CAJVYT010000563.1 GCA_913009765.1 uncultured candidate division Zixibacteria bacterium | reverse complement strand
CATCTTCTTTGCACGTAGATCAATTCCACAGTAAAACTTGTGCTGTTTGGTGTAAAATTTCATATGGTCTCCTTTGATTATGGTTCTATACCAATCCTGGTACGATGGTATGTATAACATGGGAGGCATCAATGAATATCAAGTGGGTTACCCGGACAGCAAAAAGCTGCGCTTTTTGTTCCCTTCGCTACGCTCCGGCTGTCCGGTTACCCAAGCGTTATGTTTAAGAAAACTAATTAAATGAATTGCATATATTGTCATGAAGATAAGCCCGAGACTTCATACAATAAAGTCGAACATGTAATACCGCAGTCATTTGGATTATTTAAAAACAACTTTACGCTAATCAGAAAAGTATGTGATGATTGCAATCAATACTTTGGAGATAATTTAGAAATTGCTTTAGCTCGTGATACTTATGAAGGGCAGTCAAGGTTTGAATTTAATGTCAAAAATTCTAAAGATTTCAAAACTGCTGGCAAAAAAAGCAGAATTATTATACGTATAGCGGAGGGGCCATTTAAGGGGACTTATGCTTATCGCGAATATTCAACAGATCAGGATGATATTGTTTTAAAGCCCGTGCCTCAAGTTGGTTTTCTACTGAAAGATTCAGAAGAGTATGATTACTTTTTGCTTGATGAAATACCAGAAAAAGAGTATTTAGAAAAGAATAAGTATGACTTGCAAAATAGGAAAGCCATTCGTGCATTTGGAATAGACGCGAAGTTGTTAGAGCAGAAATTAAATGAAAAAGATATTTTTTTCAAGCTTGGTGGAGAAATAGTACCACCTGATAAATCGGATGGGTTGCTGTGTGATATGGAAGGAGAGATTGATAGCATTATATTTCGTGCAATATCTAAAATTGGTTTTAACTATCTTGCATTTCAGCAAGATTCTGAATTTATGTGTCAGGACTCTTTTGATACTATGCGCAGATTTATTCGTTACGGGGAGAAAACCACTTATCCATTAGTTCGAGTACTTGAGAGACCCATTCTGTCTGATGAGGATAGCAGAAGAAGGAGATTAGGCCATTTAATAACTGTGAATTGGGCAGGGAACGGTATATCCATAGTTAGTCAAGTCGCATTATTTAACTGGATAACTTACAGCATAAGCTTAGCAAGGGGTTATGCCGGAGAACGTAAAGATATTAAGAAGGGGAACTTTTTTAACACAGTCAACCAAGAAATATATGATCTTGAAACAAGATAAGTAAGAAACGGGTTGTCGTTTATTATCCATAAATTAATAATATCCGACACTAAAAATGTAGAAACCGTAGGGTCAGCCCTGGACCTGTGAAATTCCAAGACCGGGTACGGCTGTACTTGATAGGAACGGCAACACCGCCGAATAGGTCAGTTATTTCAGCAATATCAAGGGGTCGAGTCAAGAGCTTTATTGACAGTTCACGGTAATTTTGATAATATGACCTTGTCGCATAATATATTGTTAGGCTTCTTCACAGAGCAGAGGAGGCCAACTATCTGTGTGGGTACAAGAGGCAGCACTCGGTCACTTTTGGCGATTGCAGTGCAGTATGAGGTGTAACAATTGATAACGAAGCATGACGGAACATTAAAGGATGTCATATTTATCCTCGGCGCTGGGGCTTCTGTAGATGCTGGAATGCCCATGGTGAAGCAATTGACGGAGAAGTTACGGAAGCGGCTACCGGACATTCCTGACATAAATGGAACGTCCCGGCCTGAGTTTAGTCAGGTGTTTGATCACATTGAGACACAAGATTCATCGGTGACGGGGAACTACGAACGACTTTTTGAATGGATCAAACTTCTCCTCGATGTGCAAAAAGAGCCATTCAGGAGAATCGTCGCGGTAAAGCTGGACCAGTCGCTCACTGAGGCGATGGGTGCTCTTGCCTTTGTGATTGGGGGAGAAATCGCAAGATTATTAGAAGCGTGCCAGAGCAAGCCGAGCTACCTCGCCAAGTTGGCAGACTTCATCCCGGCTCAGGAGCGTCTAAGGGTCTTCAGTCTAAACTATGATTGTTGCCTTGAGGATGCCTGCGAATCCGCTGGAATCGAGTTGACAACCGGATTCGACCTCGCTACCAAAACATGGAATCCCTCACTTTTTTGGGGAAAGGCGAACGGGATCAATCTTTACAAACTACACGGGTCTCTTCGCTGGCATGGTGTACGAGATGAGAGCCGGCCTATGGGGCAATTTCAGTACCGTCTTAAATTAATGGAACTGAAATCAGGACAGCATCTGCCATCCCATCTCAAGATGCGACAGGAACCAGAGTTGGTTCTAGGTCCCGGGGATAAGCTGCAACCTGATGATCCCTTCCTCACATTATTCTACGAGTTTCACCGTTCGATACGGCCAGCACAAGTATGTGTAATCATTGGATATAGTTATGGAGATCCTCACATCA
>CAJVYT010000562.1 GCA_913009765.1 uncultured candidate division Zixibacteria bacterium | reverse complement strand
AAATTTGATTTTGATAATGCCATGGGACGTATCGAGGAACAGGCAGAAGATATTAACCGTCTCTTTAAACTGTTTCATCAACAACAGACCGAACTGGGCGGAGAAGTTGCGCCAGAAGATAAACAGGCGCTGAAAGATAAATTAAAAGCTTTAGAAGATGAACTGAATCAATATCTTGCAGGTGAATACGGAATTGATCCGAATAAAAAAACAGCTTATGAGAAATGGCTCAAATCTCATCATCCATTTCACTGGTTTATTGAGTTTTATGGGATTTTGAAGAATGGCGGATTTGATGTGATTATTGGGAATCCGCCTTATGTGGAGTACAGTAAGATCAAAAAAGAATACTTGATTCATGGTTATCAAACAGAAAGTTGTGGAAATTTGTATGCGTATGTGATGGAGCTTTCTCTTGATCTGCTTAAAAATAAAGCTCGTTTTGGAATGATTGTGCAGCTTCCTATCGTATGTACAGATCGTATGAAACCTCTTCAAGAGCTATTTTATAAAAAAAATGGTGCTGTATGGTTTTCTAATTTTGACGACCGACCAGCTATGCTATTTGAGGGATTGGAACATATCCGGGCTACTATTGCAGTATCTCAGAAAGGAAATACGAAAGTCGATGTTGTATATTCAACAAACTACAACCGATGGTATTCTGAATCTCGTAATGTTTTATTCGAATTGCTACCTTTCTCTGAAATTTCAGATCAATTAATGAATGGAGCAATACCTAAAGTAGGACAGCAGATACCAAAGACAATTATACAATCCACAAGCAAAACTTTAAAACTTGGCAATGATTTAATAAAACAATCGAAGAACATTGTATATTTTCATAATGCCCCTCAATACTGGATTCGTGCGATGAACTTTGCCCCTTATTTCTGGAATGAACGAGATGGTGAACAAGTTTCCACACAGGTTAAATCTCTTTATTTGCCATCACAACTTGACGCATCTGTTGTAGTCGCAGCACTTAACAGCTCTCTCTTTTATTGGTGGTTTATTATTCTTTCTGATTGTCGTCATCTGAATCTTAGGGAAATTGAAAACTTTCCGATTGCTCTCAACAGCATGTCAATAAGTAACAAACAAGAATTGTCCGAGCTTTCAGCAAGATTAATGACCGATCTTAAAAGCTACGCATACAGAAAAGCGTGTACTTACAAGGCTACCGGAAAAGTTGTATATGATGAATTTTATCCTAAAAAATCAAAACCCATCATTGACGAAATTGACCATGTATTAGTAAGACATTACGGCTTCACCGATGAAGAACTGGATTTCATCATCAACTACGACATCAAGTATCGGATGGGCATAAATGCGGAATAAGCAGGAAAGGTTAAAACTTTGCCTAATCATCTAAAAGCAAAAGTCGCTAACCTTATTTTTAAAATATTGACATGGCATATGGTACCTGTAATGCAACTACGCAAGTTTGGTGCTTATACAAGTTGTTATGCGATAACAATATTTGGGGTGATCGTTGCTGCCGGGCTTTTTTGTCCTGTAGTACAAGGGAAAATAATAGGATACGATAACTTCGATACAATCTTTATTGCTGCTGGTGGATTGATCGGGACCATGCTTGCCCTGGTATTTTCACTTTCTATTATTCCTATTCAGCGTGCAGTGGAAAGCTTTACTCCTTCGGTAACAAGACTTTACAGGACAGATTATGTTACACAGATTATATTTATTACTTTGGCAGTATTTTGTCTGTTGTCTTTTATTATGGCTGTTGATGGTGTTTTGGGCTTGTCGGATTCAATATTGCTGTCTTTAGAGATGCTTTTTATTGCTGTTTCTCTGGATATGCTTCGTTGGCATCATAGAAGAGTCAGCCAACTGCTTGAACCCAGTTATGGTATACATTGCTTGTCAAGGCAAATCAGGAAGTACATCGATAAAACTCAGCATAGATCAGCCCGTTTGGCAAAAATCCAATGGTTCTCTTTCTCAGCGGAGCAAAAGACTAATCAATCACAAGAACAGATAGAATCTGCTTTATATGCGGTGCTACCTAAACATAATATCACTATTAATATATGGATGGGAGAGTTAGCAGAAATTGCACAAAAAGCTGTTGGTGGAAGCAATATCAATACAGCAAGCCTCGCTATCTCTGCGATAACCAAATCAGCTTGTCACTATATAAATTGCCGAAAAAATAATCTCATGTTAATTCCTACGACAGATTTCATGGTTGCTGATAGCGATATCAATAATGTGCTGACCCCTATTTATGAGCATTTCAAAGACATAAACAGGAATGCCGTGGCAATTAAGGCTGAGACAACCTCTATTCACGTGGTAAGGGCGCTTGGATCAATTGTCAACTGCACAACCAATCTTAAAGCACGTGCTTTTCGTGACAACTCGGCTCCTATAACATACTTGCCTCTTGGATATTTAAAAGAATGTATATTAATAGCTCAAAGAAA
This sequence comes from uncultured candidate division Zixibacteria bacterium, assembly GCA_913009765.1. The sequence goes on along the minus strand of CAJVYT010000562.1, from coordinate 6 downwards.
TGGTCT
>CAJVYT010000561.1 GCA_913009765.1 uncultured candidate division Zixibacteria bacterium | reverse complement strand
TTTTTTTAATGATACGGCGACCACCGAGATCTACACTCTTTCCCTACACGACGCTCTTCCGATCTATAAACCAAACACTTACATACTCCTCTTTTTCTTAGTCTCACAGCATCTAACGACCGCCATCACCCTACGCTGAAGGAGCGCCAGCGACGTAGGCGATCGGGAGATGGCATTGTTATACGATTTACTCTTCATGTTAGCTCAATTTGTCTCGCAGCAATGCACTTTGGGAGTGATGAGTAATTTAATTTATTTTCAGCAAAATAATTCTCGTATATTAGAACTGATGGGCCTTCATTAGTTTTATATAAACAACCAACTGCACTGAATGAAGTATTCTTTTTTTGTCGTAGCGATTGGTTTCGTCCATGGTATGAGTCAGTCATACTATGCTTCTTTGAATCGAGAACTACAGTAATTTCACCGTACATAGCTGTTGTGAAATCATGCTGCTCAGTTCCAAACATCTGCATAGGGTCCAAATTGTTATAAATCAATAAAATTGCTGGTAAGCGCTCATTTGAAGCTACTTTAACTTGTTTGCGTGCCTCATTAATTTTTGCCCTTACATGATCACCGACAATTCTGGAGCCGCCTACTTCAGAAAACTTATCGTCCTTGTCGATTTGTTTAATTTCGAAAATAACAGTTTCTGTATTTATAACCACTTTGTAATCTGGGGTAGGCTGATCACACTCCGGTATTTTTTCCCATAAGAGGTTATTCGAGTTACAGAACTCCTCAAAAATCGTTTCTGATTTGGTTTTAATCGTCACACAAAAAGATCTCGTTTGTTACTTACCGCATAACTCACAGAAAACCTATAACGTCACGCACATACTCTAGTTGTCTAGACTCGATGTCTCCCCAGACACGATTGTCGTGTTCGATGAATTCAAGATCATGCAAGAACTCAGCCATTGGATCTGCGCTTCCTTTACTCAATTTGTACTTTAAAATCTTTTTCACAAACTTTCCCATAGCCTGATTTCGTGCGTTTACTCGCCCTTTACCCCACCAACCAAGTCGCCCATCAGCAGCCCTGTCAATAGCACCAAGCTGTTCTTTCACAAGTGCGAAAAACGTTCCGTATAGGTAGATTTCCTTATTGTCGAACATTCTATCCATTGGGTGTCATGCCATATAACGTTGAGTTAACCGGGAAGGCGCGTTTTTGCGCCGATCTAGTTTGACGTTTTGTTATATTCATTACACGGTCTTCCCATATTCTTCTTCTATTTTGTTATAGATATCAATTAATTCGTAGTAGAGTTTATTTGCTTCTTCTGTTGCAAGTTGAAAGTCATTTGCTTTAGATTGACATGCGTTAGCACCAGAGAGGCTAATGGGAAATTTCAAATACTCTCCTGCGGCTTTATGAGCAAGTATATTCCTTTTTTCTGCCGCGGCCTGAATGCGTTTGCATAGTTCCTTATGTGGCGTAACTTCTTTGAATTTTTCTACTAACCCACCAAGCCCTAACCTGTTTTTAATATACTTTATATTTTTTGCTGATGGAGTGAATGTTGTATTGCTTGGACATGAGGCGGCAATGATTTCGTAGCTTTTTTAGGATACACTCTTTTAAAAGTGACTCTATAGCCTGAAAATTCATCAATGCATCAAATACAGCATGCACATAATTATTATCTGCAATTTCGATTTTGTTTTTTTGTTCTTCTGGCATTTTAATTAGCTTTACTAACCTAATGGAATATAACGTTCCGGTTCACGCGCCGGCGCAGCCGGTCACGTGGAACCGGTTGTTATGCCTCTTTGATTTCTTCGGGAGGCTGTTCATCGATGCAATACCAAGCCCGAAGCCCTTCACCGCGTGCAGCCTCTGCCAGAGGTTGATCACCAGTAATCAGTATCGGTTTGGGGTCGGTATTCGGGAACTGCGAAAAATAATTGCGTTTTACTGACACAATTTGAAACGCGTCTGAAATATCTATCATCTTATCTTTCGGTTTTCCCTCGTTGTGCTTCCGTGTCAGTTTTTCCACTTCGTCGAACATACTCCGGTCCTTCACTTCAATATCTTCTATCTCGATATTACCGTATGCCACATATGCCATGAGTTCGTCGCAGCTCGAAAAGTATTCTTCGTCCGTCATGCATTTTTGATTAAAGCGCTTCACCTTCAACACGCCAAGGGCTTCGGCGAAGCAAAGCGAGGTAGCCGTAAAGTTCGACTCTTTACCAAAATACTGCCGCAGTTTGAGGCTTCCCGGTTCGTTCAGAACAAGCTTAACGATTGCCGAGGCATCCAAGTAATGAATTCTGATAAATTTCAACGCGTTTTCCCTGAAGAGGCATAACTATAAGTAGTGGACCTAAATGTCCTTTTTAAATCGGACTTTTAGGGGTTATATCTACCCGTTGTTATTATAATCAACAGCTTAGTAAAAAATATAGGGACTTTGACAATAAAAATTCCTACAAGGAGACAACCCCTCCGCTATAGGACAC
>CAJVYT010000560.1 GCA_913009765.1 uncultured candidate division Zixibacteria bacterium | reverse complement strand
CTTTTCAATTTTCAGATATTCAAATCGTGCAGGCAGGCATTGATCGCTACAGCACTGATGGCATTTATGACGTACGAAATAGCATGGAGCCGGCAGGCGAGGATGTATGTATTTCTGCAGTTTTTTATCATAACTGCCCTTTATTTTTATTATCGGTTTATTGATATGGGCGATCCGCACCTGGAAGCCGGAGCAAGTGGAAAAACCAGAGTATCAAATTCATGTGGTGCACCGTACTGAGGTTATGTGATGGAAACCTATCTATCCTTGTTTGTACGATCCATTTTCGTCGAAAATCTTGCTTTGTCATTTTTTCTGGGTATATGCACTTTTTTAGCGGTCTCTAAAAAAATTGAAACGGCACTTGCATTGGGCGCCGCAGTAGTCGTCGTGCAAGGCATTACCTTACCAATAAATAATCTTATTGCCACTTACTTATTAAATGATGGCGCTTTGTCCTGGTTGGGATTACCCGATGTCAACCTGGTCTATTTACATCTTATTATTTTCATTGGTGTAATCGCCGCGATGGTGCAAATTCTGGAAATGATTCTGGATCGTTATGTTCCGGCTTTGTATAACGCCTTGGGTATTTTTCTGCCGTTAATAACGGTCAATTGCGCTATCCTTGGAGGCTCACTCTTTATGTTTAATCGCTCCTATAATTTTACCGAAAGCGTCGTGTTTGGCGTGGGATCCGGGCTGGGTTGGGCATTGGCTATCGTCGGCCTGGCGGCGGTCCGTGAAAAACTAAAATACAGTGATGTGCCTGAAGGGTTACAAGGTTTGGGTATTACATTTATTGTTGCCGGGCTTATGTCTTTGTCCTTCATGTCATTTTCGGGAATACAATTATAAGTCAATATTTTATTATATAGATGAGACATTTCAAAATACGATATGGGTATCCAGATGCTTGAGATCATCCTTGGAGTAAGCATGTTTAGCATCATCATTTTATTACTGGTGGGGCTAATATTATTCGCACGATCTAAACTGGTTGCCAGTGGTGCTATCGATGTACTGATAAACGAGGAAAAAATCTTCCGTCTACCCGTGGGCCAAAAATTACTCAATGCCCTGGCACAAACCAACCTGTTTTTGGCGTCTGCTTGTGGTGGTAAAGGAACGTGCGGGCAATGCAAAGTGCGCATAACGGAAGGTGGAGGAGAAATTCTTGCTACGGAAACATCTCTCATAAGCAAACGGGAGTCGCTGCACGGTGACCGCCTGGCATGCCAAGTGGCATTGAAGCAGAATATGAAAATCGAAATACCCGCAGAGGTGTTTGGTATTAAAAAATGGAATTGTACAGTGCGTAGCAATCGCTATATATCAACATTTATAAAAGAATTGACGCTGGCACTACCTTCAGGCAAGAAACTTAATTTTCGCGCGGGTGGTTATATTCAAATTGAGTGCCCTCCCCACCACATTTATTATAAAGATATGGATGTACCGAATGAGTACCGAGCCGATTGGGACAAATTTGATATGTGGCGATATGAATCAATATCCAAGGTCACGGTGGAAAGGGCTTATTCTATGGCTAACTGTCCCTCTGAGAATGACATTGTAATGCTCGATGTCCGTCTCGCTTCACCCCCTCCCAATCAACCTGAAGCACCACCGGGAGTTGTGTCTTCTTATATTCATAGTCTGCACCCAGGCGATAGCGTTACCATTTCTGGTCCTTATGGAGAATTCTTTGCCAAAGACACCGATACTGAAATGATTTATATCGGCGGTGGCGCCGGCATGGCACCCATGCGCTCGCACATATTTGATTTATTAGAACGTTTACATAGTAAGCGGAAAATCAGCTTCTGGTACGGTGCGCGAAGCAAACGGGAAATTATTTACCAACACGAGTTCGATCAGTTGCAAAAAAAACACGACAATTTTGAATGGCATGTCGTACTTTCTCAGCCTCGAGCAGATGATAATTGGCTCGGTTATAGCGGCTATGTGCACACGGTACTTTTACGCGAATACTTAAATGAACATCCTGCACCGGAAGACTGTGAATATTATTTGTGTGGTCCGCCCATGTTAACTGCTTCGGTGGTAAGTATGCTTGATGATCTGGGCGTGGACCCGGAAGATATTTTATTTGATGATTTTGGCTAAAAAATAATGTGGTTGCGGAATCACTTCAATAGTGACGCAAGAGTCTTGTGTAAAACTGCAAAAAGGAATTAGAAAATGATGGAATTAATACTGAGTTTTTTGGCATTCCTGTTCATGATATTAAGCATGAGTGTTGGTGTTTATTTTTTTTTTTCAAGCAGAAGACGGCATACGAGATATATCAGTGTGACTGGAGTTCAGACGTGTGCTCTTCCGATCTGTTGATTTTATAGTGCCCGGCCAGGTTGAATTTTTTGATAACGCTGTCGGTGATGTCCTGCGAGTTCATGATTTGAAGCATCTGCTCGGTTTCGCTTTCTTCGGAATAAGGTTCGATGTTGGCAGGA
>CAJVYT010000559.1 GCA_913009765.1 uncultured candidate division Zixibacteria bacterium | reverse complement strand
CGGCTACGGCCGGAACTTATCATGCCTTCGACTTCCATAAGTATGGCTACCGCTACTTGGCCGAAGCGCAATACCGCTTCAACCGCCGTTTTGACCTCTCTACTATCTTCTCCAGACTCCTCCGCGCCGCGTCCCACACCGGGAAACGGACCGAAGCCTGGCTCAGGCTGGCTGAAGATGAGCACTAATCAGGAATGTCTTTGTGTTTACATTTCTAATACCAAATTTATTTTCAAGAAAAATTTCTTTTGAAACAACTGCGGAAAAGTTTCCAAGAGAAGATTGTTGCCCACCTTTAAGTTGTAGCATCTGAGTCATATCTTCTTCTAGGTGCCGTAAAACGCCGCTACTATAGCGTTTGCTAAAGCAGGCTTTCCAGAACCAAGTGATTATTCGATCTCTTTGCTCTTGGATTAAAACAATTTGCTTCTTTCCAGAGATAGCAAAAAACACAGACAATGGAACCAATAGAGTCTGAAACGGTAAGTTTTCTATTCTCCGAATATTCAGATTCATTTGGCAAAAATCGAGCGCGCCTAGCACACCATTAACTACCTCGTCAAACCTATCACGAATCTGTTCCCCTCTTATTTCAACTATAGCCTCAGGACGGGGATCACTTACTAAGATACTCGAAGCGCAACGCAACAGAAGGTTTTCATCAAATGATTCCGCTTGAAAGCCATTACTCTCCAGCTCTTCAACAAGGTCTTCAAATTGGCTGTGAAGTTGAAAATCCTCACTCCATGTCCAAGCCTCTAAAAGTTGCAGAGTATCTAGAGGAACACCTTGGCGGTTGATTCTTTCGAATATCGTAGCAACAGTCGCCTTTTGGTCAGTACGGAATAGCTGAACTGGAAGATTGGCCTCTTTGAAGCGAGATTGCATTGCATCGATTTTTTCTGCTAGTTCGTCACTAAGCTCTCTTGTCGCCTTACGGTAAGCTGTTGTATCAAAAAGCGTACGCAGTGGAAAATGTCGCTCTGGATCTACTTCATTAGGGAGCAAAGCAAAAAATTTAGGTTCTTGAGCATCATCAGCAACCGTATGATCATAGTAGATATCCTTCCAATTCTCATCCTGGGTTACATCTAATTCTGTTTGGAAGGTTGCATACACAGAAGTTATCCTCTGTTGACCATCTAATACATAATCAATCGGATAATCATCTTTTGGTTTGGGTAAAGTAAAAGGGCCAAGCTCTCTTTCAACATCGAGTTGTTCATTAGTTCGCCAGAACAGCAAAGCACCAAATGGATACATTTTGTAGATGCTATCCATTAAATGAGCAACTCTATCCGGCTCCCAAACAAAACCTCGCTGAAATGCAGGCACCCTTATTTGACCAGCGCTCACTTGCTCAATAATTTCTCTGATAGTTAAGTTATCCATTTCATACCTTTTTCAGGCTAACGACCTCATCAGGGGCTTTCAAAGATGGCGTGGCTTTTGCGGTTTTTTTGCAAAAGCCGCGACAGGTTTGAAAGTCCTCTGGATGAGTTTGTTATGCATTAATTTCGATTATACCCATACTCTTTAGAAAAGAGCTTCTTCTTCCAGAGTGATTCCTTTTTTATTACATCTTCTTTTGTCATAGATGATGAGATGATCTCCAATACAGAAAAAACAAAATTATTTCTAAAATAGGACTCATCTTTTTTATTAAACAATTCAACTAATTCGTCATTTGATCCATGAAAATTATTTACATAACTACACCAACGCCCCCACAATCCATTGCCACCATAAGCTGACCCAATATAATACTTTCCTGTTTTTTTATCTGAAAGCAGATAAACACCAGACACACTGCTAAGTGCCACCTTCCAATCTGGCAATGAATTTTTAATAATTATTTCAATAGCACTAAAACTATGGTTAATTTCTTCAAACGATACGAATGGTTCACCTTGAAATTTATGCTCATAAATACCTGAAATAGATGAGTTTTCATAAATATGACTAGGTTTAAATACAGTAACCCGTGTGTTGTTTCCTGTGTACTCTAATATCAGCCTGCCAATTAATTCTTTATACTTTTTTGTGTATCTGACTTTATATTTCGCTGATTTTCTACTCGTTATTTGGAATATGCCACCAAACAAAAACTTATTACCAGATAATTGTGCGAAGCTAACAATATAATCAACAGTAAATCTTTCTTTAGCATTTCCTCTATATGCTTGCCATCTAAGCCATTCTTCATCTGATTTTGTAAGTGCATCTAGGGGACGATTGCCGCTTATTGCGGTTTTTGCAAGGTGAAAACGATATATTTTATCCTCAAACAAATCGGGCATTATAGTGGCTAGATCCATTGCTGTTTCATATACCTATAGGTCTTTTTTATTTGCATAACAGTATATTAGGCAGAATCAGTAGTATTCGTGATAGTACCGACGCGGCCTATTGCATGATTGGAAGGTTCGGCCTAGCATTTCCGATTGTAGTTCTCTTTTCTGGGGCAGGATGCCCTGTAGT
>CAJVYT010000558.1 GCA_913009765.1 uncultured candidate division Zixibacteria bacterium | reverse complement strand
TGCAAGGCGGACATTTTTCAGGCTGACGTATCAGTGCCTGAAGAAGTGGATAAGCTGTTCGGACACATAAAGAAAAAACACAACCGGCTTGATATCCTCGTTAATAACGCGGGCATAATCAGGGACAGCCTGCTGCTGGCAATGGAGCCTAAAGACTGGGACAGGGTAATGGACGTAAACCTCAGGGCCGCGTACCTGTGCACCAGGCCGGCGGTTGAGATGATGATGGCCGATCACTCAGGAAAAGTCATTAATATGTCTTCTGTCGGCGCGATAAAAGGCGGCAGAGGACAGACCAATTACGCCTCGGCAAAAGGCGGACTTCTTTCTTTCACAAGGGCATGCGCAGTTGAGCTTGCCGGCAAGGGCATCCAGGTAAATGCTATTCTGCCCGGCATGATCCTTACCGGGATGAGCACGCGTGTCAGAAAACGGGCAGGTGACAGGATACTTAAAACAATACCGCTTAAAAAATTCGGGGAGCCTGGTGATATAGCAAATCTTGTTCTGTTCCTTGCATCCGGCAAGTCGGATTACATAACCGGCCAGGCAATACCTGTTGACGGAGGTATGAGCATCTGATGCTGCAGATACACCAGGGAGTTGATATTGTAGAGGTCACCCGCTTTAAAAAGGTTTTCCAGAAGAACAAAGATTTTGCCCCGGATGTTTTTACTGAAAAAGAAAGGGATTACTGCCAGTCAAAAAAAGACCCTTATATTCACTTTGCAGGCCGTTTCGCTGCCAAAGAGGCGTGCCTTAAAGCGCTTGGCATGGGACTGTCCACAGGCATTGACCATGCACTGCGGGAAATAGAGGTCCTGGCCAGTGCTTCGGGCAAGCCCGTACTTTCAGTAAAAGGCTGGACAGCCAGGACATCTAAAAGGCAAAAGATAAACCAGCTGACAGTGTCCATCTCCCATTCAGCCAACTATGCAGTCGCTACAGTGATACTTGTTGGGAACAAGAACTGATTTTTTGATATTCCCGCGGATCGGCAGGAAGAATTGACCCCTTTATTTTATATTTATATTTACAAGCAGGTTCCATCCCAAAGGATTGATTTTCTTATGTGGTTTGGATATGCTGAGTGAGAGAAAAGGGAGAAAATAGAAACGTGAAAATTTAAGATACAGCATAATAATTGGCAACCGCTTTAAAAAGGTCATGTACGATAAAATAGCTTTAAGCTGGATATTTGGGTCACTTTTATTATTAATAGGTATTGCCACTTTCTTTACCTATCCATTACCCGCCATAACAATATTAGCTATTTCATCGTTAATATTGCCGCCGGTAAGAAAATTCGCTTATGTCAAATTTGGCAAAAAGCTAACATATCAGACTCGCTTGTTCTCAATTCTTGCTTTATTTTTGCTTACCGGTTTATTTTTCATGGTTGGGGAAAGTCCAGAAAAGATAGACCATAAATTAGATACTCAAAAAACCAATATATCTCAGCAAAACATCGATTATTTTCATGCAAATCACCAGGAAATTTTATTGGACATTCGGAATGCAATTGAGAAAAAAGAGTATGACGTAGCAATCGCAATAGCCGGCAGCTATCTGGCGACAAATGATGCTGAGCTTTCAGGTTTATATGGCAAAGCTAAAGTATTGCGCGCCAATCTAATTAAAAAGACAACGACTGACAATATCCTGTCTGATTTAAAGAAGATTCCAGAGCAGGATTATGAGAGGAATATGGAGCTTTATGGGCAACTGGTTAGGATGTATCCCGATAATGAAAAGTACCGTAAAAAATACGGATATTATTCAAATAAAATGAGAGAGTTAAAACAAAAACAACGGCTTGCAGCTACTCGTAAGGAAAGCCTTAAAAGTCAGTTCAGTGCTTGGGATGGCTCTCACATAAAATTAGAACAATTTATAAAAAACTCTATGAATGATCCTGATAGCTATAAGCATGTGGAGACAGTCTATTGGGATATGGGAGATTATCTTGTTGTGAGGACAACATTTAGAGGAAAAAATGCTTTTGGAGGTGTTGTAAAGAACGCCGTGAAAGCGAGAGTAGATCTTAGTGGGAACGTTCTTGAAATATTGGATCAATATTAAAATTACGGCTCATCTTTACCCACTCTCTTTCACGATGAGCCTTTTTTGATAATTCTCAAAAATACCTCGGGTTCTGCTTCAATATTTTTGTGCTTGACGATCTCCCCTTTTTGGTCAATAATACACACATACAGACTACGGGCGTGGAGATCGACTCCGCAATAATACTTGTGTTGCTTTGTGTAGAATTTCATTCGGCCTCCTCCTTTTAGAAAGATTTTTTGGATATTTCATGATACTGCTTTTTGCAGTATCATGAGGAGGCCTTAATTAGTATCAAATTGATGGTCTTGAACGAGGGACACACGGGGTCAGGTCTTGTATCTTAACATTGACAGAAAAATGCCTAACAAACCACTGGAGAGGGGTACTTAAAAGCTAACGCTTTTTCGCATCCCTCAGTTTTGCGTTATGTAAGAGAATAAA
>CAJVYT010000557.1 GCA_913009765.1 uncultured candidate division Zixibacteria bacterium | reverse complement strand
GATCTACACTCTTTCCCTACACGACGCTCTTCCGATCTGGCTCTTCTAATATGCAGGTAATTTTCCAAGAAACAGACTGTGCGATTGATACTTCGGCAACTCCCGATCAGTCAAATCCGGAATTTAATAATTTAGACCCTTGGCATACGTTAACCTATCGCATAGGTTCTAATGGATTGTATCTTTGGCTGGGAGGAATAATAGTCCCAGGACTTTCACAGACAGAGGGAAGTTACAGCTCAAATATTGTTATCACGGTTACATATACCGGTAATTAATTTCTTCAAAATATATGGGGGTTCTCCCATACATCCTCTAAAATTATAGGAACTATCCAACTGGTTGCTTTACAATAATACAGTTTTCACAGCTTCGGCTCTTTTTATAACCAAAAGCTTTATCCCACTCTATATACAGGGCGATGATGTTATTAGAAGATAATATCAGAGATAAAAACAGAGAGATACGGAGCAATACATGATATTCAAATTAGATAAAAAGAAAATTATTTATATACTGGTTTTTATTATAGGTATCATCGTGAGCAGCAAGGTGTCGGCACAGGATGTAGCCAATGGCTCTGCTACAGCAAATGTTCAAGCTGCTCTTGCTATTGTTGCGACACAGGATTTACAGTTTGGTTCTGTCTTTCAGGGAGTTGCCAAATCAGTGGCTAACAACGATGCTGCTGCTGCTGGTATTTTTACAATCACCGGTGAAGCAAGTGCTGGAATATCTGCATATATGACCCTTCCTCAATATATAGCTACCGCAACAGGTGATGATAGAATGAATATCGCATTTCAGACTACTGACTTATCCATAGATTCTACTTTAAATGCTGACCCATCTGCTTTTGGTGACGGGTGGTTGGATGTTGACCCAAATAATATACCAAACGGATTGGTAATTGGTTCTGATTTGGTTTCACATACGATGCTCTTTTTGGGTGGTCGTGTTTTACCTTCAGTTGATCAATCTGCCGGTGCTTATTCCGGTAACATAATAGTAACTGTGGCATATAACGGCAATTAGTCGTAATACTGCTGCTTCCTTTAAAAAATCCGCCTTTTGGCGGATTTTTTTATTTGCCCCCTATCAGGGCTTGTTGATAAACCTCTAAATTTGGAACATACTTCGACTTCGCTCAGTATGACAGATTGTAAGTTGTTGTCTTTCAAGTCACCCTGAGCGAAGTCGAAGTGTCTTGAAAGACAAACTAAACTATATCAATAAGCCTATCTTGTTGTGAATCAAGAGAATATATGAAAATTACTGTTTAAATATAACAGTGTGGGTAATATTCTATATTTTGAACAAAATCAATCGGAATTTTTCAATTTTTCTCATTTTCTCTGTTAAGTTATTGCACCGTGTGACGATTTAGTTAGTAAGCAAAAGTAATAAACAGTTGAAAATTAGTTTGTTTTAATAAATAGGAGACAGGCATGAGTTCAGAACGAAAGATGCCTTTAATTTGGAAAATATTAGTTCTCTTGCTGACAATGAGTTTTCTCATGGTCGCATCGGTCGCAGCACAGGATGTTGCTGTCGGACAGGCAACAGCAACAGTACAAACACCATTAACAGTGACTGCAACAGCAGCCCTTGCTTTTGGAACAATTTTCCAAGGAGTACCTGTTTCAGTTGCTGAGACAAATGCATCAGCCGGTATCTTTACAATGACCGGTCAAGCAGGTTCCGGGATTTCAATATTTTTACAACTTCCGGAATATATGTCAACAGCAACCGGAGACGATAGGATGGTCATTTCATTCAGCACAACGGATTGTGCGATTGACACAACTGCAAATGCTGACCCGACAACATTCGGTTCAGGGTGGGTAAATCAAAACCCATTCAACTTACCGTCCGGTGTTATCATTGGTACAGCAAGTACTCAAACGGCTTTATTTTTAGGTGGACAAGTTCGACCTTCAGTTGATCAAACAGCAGGAGCGTATTCTGCTGATATTATTTTAACCGTCGCATATAATGGGACATAACAATTAGTTTAGCAAAAAGATAAACAAAGTAATATTTTTTTAAAACAAAGGAAGCAGCATGTGTAAATTAAACAAAAACGTACTATTGATCTTGGCTCTGTTTGTCATGATGATTGCCTTAGGCACTCCGACAGCAGTTCAAGCTCAGGATGTAGCCGCAGGTTCTGCAACAGCTACAGTTCAAACACCATTAACAGTAACCGCATCAGCAGCATTAGTCTTTGGTACAATTTTCCAGGGCGTAGCATCATCAGTTGCTGAAAATACCGCCAATGCCGGTGTATTCACTATTACCGGACAAGCAACATCAGGTATTTCTATTTATATGCAGTTACCCAGATCGGAAGAGCACACGTCTGAACCCAGTCACACTGATATATCTCGTATGCCGTCTTCTGCTTGAAAAAAAAAACACAAAACTACAAAAAAACAAAAAAAAAACATTTATCATCACGCCTCATTTTCACCATCCCCCGCTAACACCTTCCCCTTCACATCACCTTAGTCTCACTTACTC
>CAJVYT010000556.1 GCA_913009765.1 uncultured candidate division Zixibacteria bacterium | reverse complement strand
AAAGCCTTATCTGGCCGTAATATATATTGGTTTCGGCGGCGCGATGCTCCTTTCGAGCTTCAGATATCACAGGAATTTCTTCAAACTCATGTTTAAACCCTGAAAGACCTTAAAAAATAGAAGCTTGGGTAGTGTAAGAGTTTGAATTTGTAATGCTTGACCGCACATGCTATAATTAAGCATGGCAAAAAAGAAGAAACAACCTGCTGATATAAACTCCCTCGCCAAGTCTATCATGGAACAGACCACGCAGGATAGCCCTATAGACCCTGAGATCGTCCAGAAGGCCATATCGGAGGGCAAAGACCCCTTAGCTGTCCTGCTCGGTCAAAGAGGCGGCCTTAAAGGTGGCAAGGCAAGGGCTAAGAGCCTGTCCGCTAAGAAACGCAAGGAAATAGCCCAAAAAGCCGCAAAAGCTCGGTGGAAGAAAAAATAACCTCACCCCCACTTCTTTAATTTTTTTCTTGCAAATCACCCATGCAACATGTTAACGTCTAATTAAGATGTGGACATTTAATAAACAACCCCAAATAACTAACTTCGTGATTAATAACGAAAAGTTATGTCTAAATTAGGTTGCGTTGCAATTTATCAAAGCGGTAGGCTATAATTACCACATAAGGGAGGTGAGGTAAATGAATAAAGAAGTAGTAGAAAAAGCTTTAAAGGAACTTAAGACAAAAGTAGAGGAGGTAAAGGCGGTTTACACCGAATTACAAACCTTAAAAAAATACGGCGCTGATATTGTTTTGCCTGATTTACAGAACCTATTAAATGTAAACGGGACAGAGGTCTGGGATAGCACGGATATGTCTATTAGGCCAGACGAGTTCTTTGGAATGACTAATTCCGAGGCAGCAGAGAAATATCTCAAGAAGATCGGGCATGCCGCTCCCTTTGACGATATTTATACTGCTCTGGTTGAAGGCGGCCTTAAGTTTACTGCTAACGGTAGAACGGTGTTAAATAATCAATTAACGAGGGGCACTCGTAAATTCGTGAAGATGGGGAAAGGCCATAAAATCAGCTTCGGGTTGCTGGATTTTTATCCAGATAGAATAAAGAGGCAACGATTAGGGCAAGCAACAGAGGAAGTAAACACAAATAATGAGAATAACAATAAAGAAGAAAACGAACCGGAGGAAACTAGTGAGGAACTCACGGATGAGAATCCATTTTAAAATGAAAAAGCTGAATAACCTGGTTGCACAGGATCACTCAGCCAATTCATAAAACGCAGCAACCGTCTTAGACGGCGAGGGCGTTGACATCCGCCCACACACACATTAAGTATCTCACCAAAGCACTGCGGATGTCAACCCCTCTATCTCAATTTATGGAGGGATTGTTATGTCTCAACAACTAAGGCTCTGGAAGAGCAAGGACAGAAGCAGACCCGGTTATAGGCTAATATTTACTGCCTACATAACCACCCGGAAAGGCAAGCGCATATACGCTTACCAACGGGGCCTGAAGGCTTTTCCCATTTGGGTGAAGGCTTAAAGATTGGGGGCTTCGGCCCCCTTTTAATTCCCAAACATATTTTACTATGAAGAAGTTTTTACTTGACAATGCTTGAGCGGTCAAGTATAATGTAGATATGAACAGATTAAAACCAGAAAGACAAAAGCAGATCATAGCCTGTCTGGTCGAGGGTAATTCCATTAGAGGTACGTCTATAATGACCGGAGCGGACACTAAGACAATAATGAAGCTGTTAGGTGAAGTTGGACAGGCTTGCTCAGACTATCAGGATAAAGCCTTTAAGGGCTTAGAGTGCAAGCGCATTCAATGTGATGAAATCTGGAGCTTTTGTTATGCCAAGGATAAAAATGTCCCTAAAGACAAGAGAGATAAGTTTGGTTATGGTGATGTCTGGACATGGACTTCTATTTGTGAAGATTCAAAGCTTGTTCCTTCATGGTATATAGGGAAACGTAATCCTGCATCAGCCAAAGCCTTTATGAATGACTTAGCGGGTCGCATGAAGCATAGAATACAATTAACGACAGATGGGTTGAGAATATACTTAGACGCTGTTGAAGAGGCTTTTCGTGGGAATATAGATTATAGTCAGCTAATAAAAATATATGGGTTTGAATCAGAGACACAAAAAAGATATAGCCCTGAAAGGTGTATTGGAGCAAAGAAAGAGGTAGTAAACGGCAAACCTGATATTAATAGGGCATCTACAAGCTTTGTGGAACGTCAAAATCTTACAATGAGAATGAGTATGAGACGGTTTACAAGGCTAACAAATGCCTTTAGTAAGAAGATCGAAAACCTTGTCCACGCTGTATCACTCCATTTTATGTACTATAATTTTGTCAGGATACCCCCCTGTGTCAGGATAGATGCCGCCTTTAATAAAAAAACAGGGGGCGGAGAAGAGGCGACAAATGTCAAAGTACACAGAGGAATTCAAAGCAGGGATAGTAAGGCGGATAATGCCGCCAATGAATGAATCAGTGCAAGAGTTGAGCCGGGAGACAGGAGTAACTACCAATTCATTGTATACTTGGAGGAAACAA
>CAJVYT010000555.1 GCA_913009765.1 uncultured candidate division Zixibacteria bacterium | reverse complement strand
CATAACAAAAAAATGGAGTGAATGCAGAATAGCGGTACTCTTTTTTATATCTATTCTGTCACCATTATTTTGTTGTTTTAAGATTGTCATTTTGCTTTCCATTCTGCATCGCTCATTAGATCGTTAGAACAATAATAAAGGATTAACTATGGTCGATGTTAAAGCGAAGAATTTTGGAACAGAAGATCAATTACTTCTTGCCTCGCTCGTATGTGGCATGAAAGCCAATAAGAATCCAGTATATCGATTGCAATTGTTCTTTGTGGCCAATAAGGATATAAGATCAAAATCGCACCAGAGCGATTTCCAGAGGTCATTGGAAACTGGAGTTGATTCAAAAGGCTTATGGGATAACTTTGGTTCTAAGGGTAGCGGTGAATATGTATTAACTCCTTATGGTTATGAATATTCTATATCCCAATTTGGCAAGGTTATACCTAAATATAGACCTACTCGTGCAAACGATTTTCAATGCCGCTTAATTGGCAATGTTAAAGACATAAAAGTTGAATTGATGATTAAGAAAAGAGGATCACAAGTCTTTATTAATGATTCTCAGCTCAGATCTGCTAAGGAAGCTTGTCGCCTTATTGAGCAAAAAGCGGATTTATCTTTACCAACTCAAGGAGAATCTGCTGTAAGGGTTTTATATAATTGTGCAATTGATCATGGTTTTGAAATGATTTGGGAATCAAAATAAAAAAGTTCTAACCAGTTACTGGACTTGAACGAGGACCAGCGGTGGTTTTTTTGACTGTGATTATTATTCGTATGCAAATTGGCCTTTTTGCTTGTTGATATCATACAGGTCCTCGTCAGTCAGTGTATCGTTATGCCTCAAATAAAATAAATATATGTGGCTAAATCTCAACATAATCAGGGAGGGAATTAAATTATGAAAATGAAAGTACTCTTGATTGTCACCATTATTTTTTCAGTCGCCTTTAATATTTCTTGCAGTAGTAATATAGATAAGGCAAAAGACCTTATTAAAGCTAAAATGTTTAAAGAAGCTATTCCAATTCTAAATGAATCTATAAGCAAATCTCCTACAAATCCAGAAAGTCATTTTCTGCTTGGTGAATGTTATCTTAATGAAGGCCAATTATCACAAGCATACAAATCTTTTGAACGGGCTATTTCTTTAGATTCGGGATATTCTTCGATTGTCGGTGACACTTTCTTTGAGTTAGCTGCTGAACTTCTGAAAAAGGGCAGAGACAACGAGGCGTATCGTTTTTTCAGCAAATCTGCGGAAATAGAGCCTTCCAATAAAGATAAAATATCCGATTTCTACTATGAGCTCGGCAAAGGCACAAGTATTCAAGAGTCATTGAAAGTTGTTTCATTATTAGATACGGCAACAAAGTTTTCTCAAGTTCATAATGAAGATATAAGTACATACTTATATGATTCTGGCATTAAGCTACAGTCTTCAAGTGATCTTAAAAATGCCATTACATTTTTCGAGAAATGCGCTATGCTGTTTCCCGAAAAAAGAATGAGCATAAGCGAACACATGCTTAATACGGCCAGTGATATAATTAAGACTAATCCTGATAATGCTACTAAATTTATGAAATTATCTTTGCAATTTAACGAATCATCTAGTGACAAAATAATATCAATGATCAAGGAAAACAGACAGACAATAGAGAAAAAAGGTCATTCAACAACAGTGAACCTTCTCTATGACTTAGGAAATAAATTTCGCACACATAAAGTTGCTATGTCAAAAATGATATTTAATATTGCTAAAAGAGAGGAAAACTTAGATGAGATAAAATCGTTTTCTGCTTATTACTCAAAAGCCACGTCTTTGAACAAGGAATTTTCACGTTGTCCAGAAATAGATTGTGCATATTATTATGCGTTAGACATGTGGATAAAAGGAAAGGAAAAATCAGCAGAAAAAGAATTTTATAAGATGTTTAAAAAATCTCCTTCTTCCAAATTTGTTAGAAAGCTTCAAAAACAGCTTGCACCCACAGGAGATATTGCTTATCTTAAACCGGATGAGAAAAAACTTATTGCCACCGTATATGAGGGCCGAAATTTCTTTTGGCTATCAACAGGGAAAGTAGAATTATCAACCAGTGCTGGAAAGAATCGCATGGTGGATGTTAATAATGGTGTCTATTACACAGGCTTAGGAAATATCTCACGAGAAGGCACGAAGGTTTTTGTAAGAAACCCAAATTCTAAAGCTGTTTCAATTTTTTATGTAATAGCAAGCGGGATATCTTACAACTGATCACAATATTATTTGAATGATAAATGGATACCATGAAAAAAAAGCATAACAATTACATGCACTGGAATGCGCACCAGCAGACCTCTTTTGGGTTTTGATTAGTTTACATTATTCAAATGGTTTTTTGCATACTGATGTAAATCGTGGTGCGCATCCGTGATGAAGACGTTATGTTACAGATAAAAATGATAAAGGGAGGATGCTAATGACTCAATTGCGTAGACTCATTTTAATAAACATGATTTGTTTTCTTGCCATGTTCATATTTGTCTCTCATGTCCAAGCCATATTCG
>CAJVYT010000554.1 GCA_913009765.1 uncultured candidate division Zixibacteria bacterium | reverse complement strand
TTGTGTTGATTTTTTTTTTCAAGCAGAAGACGGCATACGAGATATATCAGTGTGACTGGAGTTCAGACGTGTGCTCTTCCGATCTCGGCGGTTTAGCTCAACGTTAGCGTCGGCTTGCAAGAAATTGTTTTAGACGTCAAGTATCGCGCACAAAATATGTTGTTAAAACTTGCATCAAGCAATATCAAGCTTGCACTAAGATGACAGATTCTAGAAAAATAAATACTCGAATTTGGCAAGTCGGTTTCGTTATACCGTTTAGAGAAGCATCTTATTTAAGAGAATCACATTTTTCGTCTGTAGCAGATGTTTGGTACTAAGATGTCGGTCTTATGTGATTTTATTATTAAATCCAAGTTGGGCGACATCGTTTTTGTCGTCAAGGGTGGTAGCATGCTAGAATTTGGTATCACTTTTAGAAAACTTGTTAAAAAAGGTTGCGTCAAGTGAATCGCTTCTTTAAACGTTTAAATAATCGAGTATCAGCTAACCAGTGCATACGCTCGGACAGTTTATACGTTGGCTTTTTTGTGTTCCGTTACACTCCAACACAAAAAAGCCAACGTATAAACTGCCGGTGATGCAGGCGTTAGCCGCATATAGCAATTTCAGGAGAATCGATGTCATATTTAGGCATATCAGTAAAAGAAGCTATTAATAACATCAATAACGACAATAATGGCTGGTTTCTCCCTGCTGTACAAAGGCCGTATGTTTGGGGTAGCAGGCATGAAAGTGAACAATATATTTGTAAACTATTTGATTCGATACTCAGAGGGTATCCAATAGGCGGCCTTATTATCTGGAATACAGAAGAAAAAATACCATATAGGGAGTTTATGTCCGATTATCAAACTGGCGATGTGCCAAAACTTATTGATAGCGGATTACATGGTAGGAAAGATAAATGGCTTGTCTATGATGGCCAACAGCGGCTTCAAACTCTCTACTCATGTCTCAAATATACTTTTAATAGCAGGGTTATCGTTTATGATTTGTTATTTGATTTAACAGATGAACATGATCCTGACGAAACAGGGTTTTCATTTGTTGATAAAAATACGGATTTAGATTGGAATTATCTTAGATTGAATGAGGTGTTTAGTAAATTACCAGATCAAGACAGTGATTTTGAAGATGAAGTTCTATCAAGAAAAGGTGATCTATCGCCAGAGATTAAAAAAATCATAAAAAAGAACTTGAAACAACTTTGGAAAATATATGTTGAAACAGATAAGGCATCATTAGCGTATTTTCCAATACAGTCATCAAGCGAACGAGAAGTAAACGAAATATTTGAGCGTCTAAATACTGGCGGTATGGCTCTATCTCAGGCGGACCTCTTATTCTCAAGAATCAAAGGTAGTGATGAAAACTACGATTTTGAGGAAAAACTGCAATTATCGGCAAAAGCAATATATGACACAACTGGAAAAGGCTATTTGTTTAGTGCATACAGCATATTGCAGCTTCTCAATCTTATTGTAAAAGGAAGAGTAAGAGTAGATCCTAAGATAGTAAAAGATGATGAGCTGTCAAAATTCACTGAAGAATGGATTATTTTGGAAGACTCTCTCCATTCGTATTTTACAGACTATATTTGGGGGCAGTTTAAGATTAACAATGATTCTATTATCCCCAGAAAATTAGCATTATTGCCAATGATGGTGTATTTCTACGAAATATATAAAAAGGGATATAAATTCAAAAATATTTCAAGTGATAACCTAAAGTCTCTTAATCAATATTTTATTAAATCACAGATAAATGATTGGAATCTGCAAAGCTATGCCGATAATTTTGCAAGAATAATCAAAGAGCGTTCAAATAGCGCAGGAGATAATTTGTTTGATTTTCCAATAAAGGAAATTGAGAACAAAATAAATGAGAAGAAACAACGAAACATAACTGTTGCCGAGGAATCATTTTGCAATTATTTGTGGTTTTCATTAAAGATACTAACGCCCAATAGGGTTTATCAGTTTGAGCCTGATATCAGGGGAAGATTTAATCCAGAGTTGGATCATATTTTTCCTCTAAACCTCAAAGATTCAAGTGGCGACTATAAGAAACTGGTAGATATTTTATGGAATATGCAGCCTACAAAAGGCGAAATAAACGGCTATAAAACAAATATTCATCCTAGATTATTTTTTACGGATAAAAAGTTAAACAGTAATGGTGAATTTATTATAGGAAGCAAATATATCGCTGACTATGACTTTCTCTTTCCAGAAGATGCAAATGGTCAAATAGATTTTGACGATCCTGTTTGGGATTCACCCGAAGAGTTTATTTCAGGTAGAAAAAAACTAATGCTTGAGTATTTGAGTACAGCATATGACATATCAACCAGAAAAAGCGGCTAACAAGGCGCTCGTACGGACGCAAACTACGCTGCGCTTCGTTTGCGCCGCACAGCTTGGTCGTTAGCCTTTAGAAAAATGAGCGTCTAGTTTATCGAGTAATTTTAGACCTTTATCGATATTTCCACTTGCAGCTAGAGCGCGGAATCGTACTTCACTATCAAATTCAGCAAGCGCTTGCGTTGAAA
>CAJVYT010000553.1 GCA_913009765.1 uncultured candidate division Zixibacteria bacterium | reverse complement strand
CCTACACGACGCTCTTCCGATCTCTTATATTTTTCATTGTTGCTTTGGAAAGCTGAATTGCAAGCACTACACCTTTCAAGCTGCCTTTAATCAATGTGATGTCCGAAGCTTCAATTGCAACATCTGTCCCGGTTCCAATAGCCAGACCTATATCCGCTTGAGCTAATGCCGGTGCATCATTTAGTCCATCGCCAACCATTGCAACTTTCTTTCCTTCATTTTGAAGTTTCTGAACATTGAATGCTTTTTCTGCAGGCAGAACTTCTGCAAAAACTCTCTTAATACCAACCTGTTTTGCAATTGCATGTGCAGTTATAGAATTGTCTCCGGTAATCATAACAACTTCCAAACCTAATTTTTTTAACCTGACAATTGCATCTTTGGAATCGGGCTTCACTGTGTCGGCAACTGCAACAATACCGGCAGATTTTCCATCAATTGCAACAAACATGGGTGTTTTTCCTTCATTGGCTAATTTTTTACTGGTTTCTTCGAGATCGTCTAATTCGATAGAGTATTTTTTCATCATCTTAAGATTACCCAGTAAAACTTTTTTCTTTTCTACCGTTGCAACAACGCCATAGCCCGGTATTGCATTGAATTCCTTCGGATCAAAAAGTTCTATCGCTCTTTCTTCAGCGCCTTTAATTATCGCCTCTCCCAAAGGATGTTCAGATGCTTTTTCAACACTGGCGCTAAGAGCCAAAACATCTCCTTCCGAAAAACCGTTTGCGGTAATTATATCGGTCAATGAAGGTTTGCCTTCTGTAATTGTGCCTGTTTTGTCGAGTACAATAGTATCTATTTTTTGAGCGGTTTCCAACGCGTTACCGCTTCGAATCAGAATTCCATTTTCAGCACCTTTCCCGACACCAACCATCAATGATATTGGTGTAGCGATTCCAAGTGCACAAGGACAGGCTATCACAAGTATCGTTACAAAAACTACTAAAGCATAAATAAGATTAGGCTGCGGCCCAAAGTCGAACCAGCCGATAAAGGCAAAAATAGCTATTATTATAACAGCAGGGGCAAAGTATGCTGCAACTTTATCTACAATTTTTTGTATCGGCGCCTTTGAACTTTGTGCTTGTTCTACCATTTCTATAATTTGTGCAAGTGCAGTATCCTTTCCTACTTTTGTAGCCTTAAACTTAAACGAACCTGTTTTATTTATGGTCGCTCCAATTACTTCATCATTCACATGTTTCTCTGTCGGTATCGGTTCGCCTGTAATCATCGATTCATCAACTGTGGAAGTGCCTTCAACTATTTCCCCGTCAACAGGTATTTTTTCTCCAGGTCTTACTATTACGATATCATCCAACAAAACTTCTTCAACCGGTATATCAATCTCATTTCCATTTCGTAAAACTTTTGCCGTTTTGGGCTGCAGTCCGATTAATTTTTTTATTGCTTCGGAACTTTTTCCTTTAGCTTTAATTTCAAGTGCCATACCGAGTACAACAAGTGCCACAATAACTGTAATTGCATCGTAAAATTGATTTGCTAATGCTTGAGTTGGGAAAATTTCCGGGAAGATTGTAGCTGTAGCCGAATAAAGCCATGCAGCACTAACTCCGGAAGCAATTAACGTGTTCATATTAGCTGAACGGTTTTTAAATGCCGACCATGCACCGGTATAAAATTGTAAACCTGACCAAAACATAACTGGTAAACTTAATACGCCCATCATCATCCAAATATATCTTATAGATGGAGAACTTTCGCTGAATATTTCAGGTAGACCTAAATAATCTGCATAGCTTATAAGTATAAATGGAACTGCAAGTATAGCGGCAAAAATAAATTTATGCATAAGTGTTTTGTATTCTTTCTCTCTTGCTAACCGGTTCTCGTCAACCGGTTCTTCTCCCTTTTTTGAAGTTATTTCAGCCTTTTCTGTTTCATCTTTAAAATCAATAGTTTTATAACCTAATGCTTCAATTGAATTTTTAATATTAGTTACATTAATAGAATCAGGTAAATATTTAATAAGTGCATTTTCTGAAGCCAGGTCTATACTTGCAGAAAGAATACCTGGGGTTTTGCTTAATTCATCTTCTATCTTAGTGGTACAGGAAGCACAGTACATACCACTGATTCCCACTTTTAATACTGCTTGTCCGGTTTTATAACCAACTCTTTTAATGGCGGAAAGAATTTCTTTTGTAGTGGTAGCATCTTTATTAAATTCCACATGAGCTTTTTCGGTAGCAATATTAACATTTGCAAATTTGATTCCAGGTAACTTTTTAATTTCACTTACGATTGTAGGTACACATGAGCTGCAATGAATTCCAACTATCGGTATATCCAGCTTTTCAATTCCATTGCTGTCAATATGGTAAGTTGGTTTTTGCGCTGATTTTTTTTTGACATATTCTTCTGGATGCGCAATAAAATTATCACGGCAAGATTCCGAACAAAAATCATATCTCACTTGCTGATATTCTGTGAAATATTCACTCGGTGTTTTTATGAGATCGGAAGAGCACACGTCTGAACCCAGTCACACTGATATATCTCGTATGCCGTCTTCTGCTTGAAAAAAAAAAAACATAACTAT
>CAJVYT010000552.1 GCA_913009765.1 uncultured candidate division Zixibacteria bacterium | reverse complement strand
CCGCGAAATCTAAAGCCTAGATCTACCAGCTCAGTTTGAAGATATCGAAAATTATAGATTTCACCATTGTAGGCGACGATATATCTTCCGGAAGATGATTCCATAGGCTGGTGACCACTACTGGATAAATCCTGAATCGACAATCTTCTGTGTCCAAGAGCTATGCCATGCTCATGATTTACCCAGATACCCGCATCATCCGGGCCACGATGAATAAGTGTTGAGGCCATAGCATGGCAAACTTTCTCAGCATTTAAGTCGATACCCCGGAAATCACAAAATCCTGCCAATCCACACACTTATCCAGCATCTCCTCGATATACCGCTTCATATTTCTTCACTACGCTCTCGAGAGAGTAGTTGTTCTCCACTCGCAATCTTGCCTGTTTTCCCAGCTCTTCTCTGAGTTCGGGTGATGCCTCTAATAATTGAATTATTGCTGTAGCCAGGGCCTCAGAATCTTTTGCGGGTACTACTCGTCCAGTATCTCCCACGATCAATGCTGAATCACCCACATCGGTCACAACACATGGTACGGAGCAGGCCATTGCCTCGCCGATGACATTGGGAAACCCTTCTCCACCTAAAGAAGAAGAAACGGCTACATCCATTGCTGCGACCAGCCGGGAAACGTCTCTCCTTACTCCTAACAGGTGGAAACAGTCTTCCAGTTCTGCCTGTTTTATCCATTTTTTCAGATGGATGTTTTCATTATCGACATTATTCCCGCAGAGTATGAATTGTACAGATGAGCAATTTTTTCTAATTAATTCAGCTGCCTGTATAAAATTCCTATGATCTTTTTGAGGATGGAACCTTGCTACCAGACCCACCAGTAATGTTTTCTCGTCAAGACCTAATTCTTTATGAACAGATATTCGTGAATATTTGTCAGGCTGAAATGTTTCCAGATCAAAACCATTTGGTATAACAAGCATTTTCTCTTTGGCGTATCCAAAAGAAAAATGAAATTCCAGCGCCGCATGGGAGCAACATATTATTTTATCAGGTAGCCAGGAGGATGTCTTTTCACAGACTTTTGCTATCCAGATTGCGCTTCGTTTATGGCTGTCTGTACCAATATCTGCCTGTCGGATATTCCAGAATATTTTGATGCCGCCTGCTAGTTTTGCTGCTATTCCCCCGATAAGGTCGGAGTGATACATCCATGTCTGAACCAAATCCGGTTTTTTTTCACGCAATAACAACGTTAATTTTATTAGTGCAAAAGGAAAAGGGCTCCCCCGTTTCATACCTAATGCATGGACGGGAATGCCCAACATCCCGATTTTATCAGCTATGGGTCCAGTATCAGTTAGTGATATCACCTCAGATTGAAATTCGTCACGATTAATTTGTGAAAGTAATTTATAGAGCATCATTTCGGCTCCGCCAGTATGCAGGCCTGTTATGATGTGAACAATTCTCATGTTTCATTCATCCAGTCAATAATGGCATTTAAATAACATACGGCCAGGTACTTTCCTGAAATTGTCATTAGTTTTTAAATTGAGCCCCTCGTAAAACGCCCAAAAATAGAATATCACTCGGCATACAGAGGGCTAAAGTGAGGAAATGCCTGAATCATTTTGGTAACATCAGTTGGTAGCCTAAACCAACAGAATCATGAACATAGATCTATACTCCGTGAACCAGGTGTAGAATAAATTATCCCACACATGGCGGCACATACAAAGCTCGCTGTACCGCATGATTTGGGGAACACGGGTTGCTAACGACAGACGCCACAGTAAACGCAGCACTGTCGAATAGGTCAATTGTAGGATAAATGAGGAATTTATAGCACGTGCGGTATATGCACGAGGTCATGTTAAGGCAATGGCGAAATAATTCGATATTCATGATATGAAAGTTACATTTCCACACTGAGTCTCCTGGAAAAAAACAACAATATGGCTTTTATTATATTAAAAATTTCAGATTGCTTGATTTCGTGACTCTGATGAAAACCCTGAGAATTGTTCTTAGTAGGGGAGGATACTAAAGCTTATGGAGTTTTTGTTAATTGCGTTAATCCTGTTATTTATACCTGGCCTGGCTATTATCTATCTCCTTGGCTTCGACAGGTATCGTTATTTATTAAGCTTTTCACTTTCCTATGCCGTTTTTGTTTTTTCTCTAAAAGCAGTTGATTATTTTGATAAGGGTTCTCAATATTTCACGTATACATACTTTCTAATTATTTCAATTCTTAGTCTGCTGGCATTTATTAAATTTCTCCGTCGTACATATCCCAGGGGGAGTCATGCTGAAGTGAGACGTTATGGGTACGGAGCTTATTCCTGGCTTGCGCCCATATTTATAATAATATTTTTCATTCTGGCTTATTTTTTTCTTGTTGGTGCCTATGTAGAGTTGCCTGCAGATATTTTTCAGCATATGGAATCTATACAGGAAGTAGCTCGTGATATATCTGGATCAAATAGCAACGGGATTCCTTTACAGGGCAATCTTGGCCAAAATGGTAAGTACTGGTTTTACCTGTATTCTTTTATTAGTTCATGGGGTGGTTTAAGACTATCAGCTTCAATTTTAGCTGCAAGTATTTTTAATGCAACGGTATTT